>CAZSQD010000063.1:0-11203 GCA_964608925.1 uncultured Kordia sp. | reverse complement strand
TAGTAAGTAAAAAGCCACGATGTATGTCGTGGCTTTTTTTATGTAAAATAATGTATTGATGAAATATCAAAGATTAGCAAAAGAACAATTAGAAGAGCTGCACCCAGAGTTTATTAACTTTTTGGCAACGCAAACCATTACGGCAAGTGAGTGGCAAGAATTAAAAACAAACAAACCTGAAGTAGCAGAACAAGAAATTGATGTGTTTAGTGATTTGGTTTGGGAAGGAGTGCTAAATAAGGTTGAGTTTGTAGAGCACATATCACCACAACAAATGCATCTTTTCGCATTAGAAAACGATAAAATGCGTGTAATTGCTGTAAATTTGAAAAAGAATTTTATAGATTTAACAACCTCTGAAGGTTTTAAATGGTTACGTGAAAATTTGATAGATGATAATGTGGAGTTTTTACAAGCTAAAAAAGAATATACGGATGATAAAAATTTAGATAAATTTAAACTCATTCAGCAAGGAGCGGTAATTACAAAAGGAGAATTGTTTCATTATTTTGAAAAAATTATCTCTTAATTTGTAAAACAAAAATTAAAATAAATATAGCATATTGCATAGCAGTCTACTGCTTATAGCATATTGCCTAAAGTATCTATTAATATGGCACAAAAACCAAGTTTACCAAAAGGAACAAGAGATTTTAACCCTGCGCAAGTGGCAAAAAGAAATTATATTTTTGAGACTATTAAAACGCAGTTTAAAAAATTTGGGTTTCAGCCTATTGAAACGCCAAGTTTTGAAAACTCGTCAACCTTAATGGGTAAATATGGTGAGGAAGGGGATCGTTTGATTTTTAAAATATTAAATTCTGGTGACTTCTTAAAAAAAGTAGATGGGCAATTGTTGGAGGATAAAAATAGCGTAAAAATAACATCTTCAATTTCTGAAAAAGCATTGCGTTATGACTTAACAGTGCCTTTTGCACGCTACGTGGTGCAACACCAAAACGAAATTGAGTTCCCGTTTAAGCGTTATCAAATGCAACCCGTTTGGCGAGCAGATAGGCCGCAAAAAGGGCGTTTTAGAGAGTTCTATCAATGTGATGCGGATGTGGTAGGGTCAGATTCCTTATGGCAAGAAGTAGAGTTTGTACAACTGTACGATGCTGTTTTTGCAGCTTTAAAATTAGAAGGTGTAGTTATAAAAATTAACAACCGTAAAATATTAAGCGGTATTGCTGAGGTAATTGGAGCTTCAGACAAATTAATTGATTTTACCGTAGCTTTGGATAAGTTAGATAAAATTGGGGAAGATGGTGTAAAAAAAGAAATGCTTCAAAAAGGAATTTCGGAAAAGGCTATTGAAAAAGTACAACCTTTATTTTCTTTTACAGGTGATTTTAATGCTAAAATTGCGCAATTAAAAATATTATTACAATCTTCAGAAACTGGTTTGCAAGGTGTGGAAGAATTACAATTTATAGGTAATGCTATTGATTGTTTAGGTTTGCAAACTGCAACTTTAGATTTAGATGTTACGCTTGCACGTGGGTTAAATTATTATACAGGTGCTATTTATGAAGTTTCCGCTCCAGAAGGTATAGATATGGGTTCTATTGGTGGTGGCGGTCGTTATGCCGATTTAACAAGTATTTTTGGATTAAAAAATGTGAGTGGAGTAGGTATTTCATTTGGTTTAGATCGTATTTATTTGGTGTTGGAGGAGTTAAATTTATTTCCAGAAGCTGTAGAAGATACTGTTGAGGTGTTGTTTATTAATTTTGGTGATACTGAGGCATTGTATTGTTTAAAAGCAATACAGCAATTAAGAAATAATGGAGTAAGTGCCGAGTTGTATCCGTCAGCAGCAAAAATGAAAAAACAAATGAATTATGCTAACAAGCGTAAAATACCGTTTGTAGTTTTAGTAGGTTCTGATGAAATGGAAAAGAAAGAGTTTACTTTTAAAAACATGGTTGAAGGTACTCAGGAGAAATTGAGTTTATCGGCGTTAATGTTAAAGTTATAGTCTACAGTAAATCACAACAAAAAGCCCTTTACAAATTATTGTAAAGGGCTTTTTTTGTAGCGTGAGGCAGATTCGAACTGCCGACCTCCTGAGTATGAATCAGGCGCTCTAACCAACTGAGCTACCACGCCATTTTGCTAACGGTGTGCAAATATAAGCACATTATTAGATATAACAAGAAATATTTACTAAAAAAATCATAGAATTAGGAGGTAATATTCTTATAAAAATAGTTATATTGTCCGCAGTTGAAATGAAAAACTAAATAATAAACGTAATTAACTAGATGTCAGTAAGTTAGTTTTTTTTCAATGAGATAGATTAAATAATTACAAAATAAACTGACATATTTTGTGTAAAAAAGTTTTAAATGAAAGAAAAATTTGAATTAGAAATACCCATCCATGCTTCCCCTAATATGTTATTCCAATATTTATCTACCCCATCTGGTTTAGCAGAATGGTATGCGGATAATGTAAACTCAAGAGGTGAATTATTTACCTTTATTTGGGATGGTAGTGAAGAGCAAGCAAAATTATTAAATAAAAAGAAAGATGCAAGTGTACGCTATCAATGGTTAGAAGATGAAGATGAGGATGAGGATTATTATTTTGAAGTAATCATACAAGTAGATGCAATTACTAAAGATGTTTCCTTAATGATTACTGATTTTTCTGATGAAGATGATTTAGAGGAAAGCAAGATGTTATGGGAAAGCCAAATCGGTTCTTTAAAAAAGGTAATCGGTTCCGCATAAAACTGCAACATAAATTATATATTTGCCCTAAATTTATTTAGGGCTTTTTTTATGATTAATTTTAATGGAAATATACAAACAGAGGAATCTGTTTTAGCAGAAAACAGAGCATTTAAATATGGAGATGCCGTTTTTGAAACACTAAAAATAGTAAACGGTACAATTCTGTTTTTAGAAGATCATTATTTTAGATTAATGGCTTCTATGCGTATAGTGCGTATGCAAATACCATTGAATTTTACAATGGAGTTTTTGCAAAATGAAATTTTAAAACTAAACAGCGTAAAAGGGTTAGCTACATCGGTTTCAAGAGCACGAATTACAGTATATAGGGATAGTAATGGGTTGTATGCTCCAAATGAAAATAAAGTAGCCTATTTAATTGATGTTGTTGAAAAGGGAAATGTGGAGTATCAATTACCAAATACAAACTGCGAGGTTGATTTATTTAAGGATCATTATGTTACTCCCCAGCTTTTATCGACATTAAAAACCACCAATAGAATTTTAAACGTGGTAGCGTCAATTTATGCAAAAGAAAATGAATTGGATACTTGTTTATTATTAAATAGCAATAAGCATGTTGTAGAGGCTATAAATGGAAATGTTTTTTTAATAAAAGGAAATGTTATTAAAACACCCCCTTTAGCGGACGGATGTATTAAAGGAGTTTTACGTAAGCAATTATTATTGTTAATTCCTAAAATGGAAGGGTTGGAGTTGCAAGAAAAATCAATATCTCCATTTGAGTTGCAGCAAGCGGATGAATTATTTTATACTAATGTAATACAAGGGATAGTAAGTATTACAAAATATAGAAAAAAACAATTTATAAATACAATGACACAAACAATTTTAAAGGAGCTAAATAAAAGTTTGTTGAAATAAAGTTGTGCAATTTATAGAAAAGCGTATTTTTGCACTCAGTTTCGGCTCAACCTCTATCGATAATCGTGTATGTTGCTCAGAATTAATAGATTAAATATAAATAAAATGGATTTAGTAAAATTTGTACAGGATGAGTTTGTAACCAGAAAAGAGCTTCCAGAATTTGGAGCAGGTGACACTATTACTGTTTATTACGAAATTAGTGAGGGTAGCAAAACAAGAACTCAGTTTTTTAGAGGAGTTGTTATTCAAAGAAGAGGTAGTGCATCAACAGAAACGTTCACTATCCGTAAAATGTCAGGTACTGTAGGTGTAGAGCGTATCTTCCCAATTAACATGCCAGCATTACAAAAAATTGAAGTAAACAAAAGAGGTAAAGTTCGTAGAGCTCGTATTTATTACTTTAGAGAACTTACTGGTAAAAAAGCAAGAATTAAAGAGAAAAGAAGTTAATTCAATCTTTTTACAAGATATAAAAAATCCAAAACGAAAGTTTTGGATTTTTTTTTTGCACTGCTATAATAAGTATTATGAGTTAACAAAGCCTTTTAGTGTAGAAATTACATAATCAATTTCATCCTTAGTGTTGTATTTGCTAAAAGAAAAACGCAATGTAGGTTTTTTAATATCGTCATTATTTAAAATTTCAGACAACACATGAGAACCGCTATTGCTCCCGCTTTGACAAGCACTACCTTGTGAGCAAGCAATACCTTTTAAGTCTAATTGAAATAAAAGTGTTTGTCCTTTTTCCGCAGTAACAGGTAGTAAAATACTAACCAAAGTATACGTGCTTTTTTTTAAATGAGCGGATAAACCGTTAAATTGAATATCAGGAATCTCTTCAGTAATTTTAGTAATAAAATAAGACTTTAATCCTTTAATATAAGCTGTATCTTTTTCTAAATTTTCATACGCGTCTGTAAAAGCGGTTACTAGCCCTACTATGTTATGTACACTTTCCGTTCCTGCTCTATAACCACGCTCTTGTTCGCCTCCAAAAATAAGCGGATTTATAGGTGTGTTTTTTTTTATATATGTAAAACCTACCCCTTTGGGGCCGTGAAACTTATGAGCGCTAACGGCGCAAAAATCAAGGTTTAAATCGTTTAAATTTAATTGGTAATGCCCTATAGATTGTACTGTGTCACTATGAAAAAACGCATTGTGTTGCAAGCATAAATTCCCTACTTTTTTAAGGTCTAAGAGGTTTCCAATTTCATTATTAACATGCATTAAACTTACTAAGGTTTTGCGTGTATTATTTTGTAGTAATTTTTCTAAATCATTTAAATTGATGCTTCCATTGGTGTCAATAGCAACAAAATCAATATGAATGTTATAATTTTTTTTCAAAGCATCAAGTGTGTGTCCAATAGCGTGGTGTTCAATTTTGGAAGTAATAATGCGTTGCACTCCTAAATCTCTCACAGCGGTTTGCAATGCAAAATTATCAGCTTCAGTACCGCCAGAAGTAAAAATAATTTCGGCAGGAGTTACTTTTAATTGCTTTGCAATGTCTTTTCTTGCTTGTTCAATAATTGCTTTTGCGCTCCGCCCAAAACTATGTGTAGAAGATGGATTTCCGTAAACCTGTGTTAAACAATTTGTCATAGCAGTTATAACATTTTGGCTCACGGGAGTAGTAGCAGCATTATCAAAATATACTTTTTTCACGAGGTAAGTAGATTAATTACACCATTTTTAATAGCTTACATTAAAATGTTAAATTGGTGTTTTTGTTAAATAGATGGTAAAAATAGCAGAAATAAACCAACTTTCAACAAATAGTTGTTAATTTGTATTCAAAATAATAAAATAGAAATTGAATGTTAAAGAAAATTTTATATATAGCCACATTATCGTTGTTTTTTTCATGTGATGATGGAGATGTTTTTGTATCAGAATTAGATTTTGGAGAAAATTTAGATTATTGTGAAGGTGCTACGGATGTTATTATTTATAAAATTAAAACAAGTCCAGACGAATCTTTATCTATAAAACTGCCAACAGCTGTAATCGCTAATTTTGCAACAGTAGGAGAGGTTACTGAAAATTTATCAGCAACTAATACTTTTAATTATAGAGCATATACGGGTAATCCTTTAAATTTATTTTGTAATTCCTTGCCGCCATCAGATCCTGTAATTACTAATAATTCTGTTGCTACATCAGGAGTTGTTAGGTTTACTACGGTTTTATTGGAGGATGATAATGACGGCATACCAGCAAATTTAGAAGGGCAAGACCCAAATGGCGATGGTGATTTTTCAGATGCGTTAGACACTGATAATGATGGGGTTCCTAATTATTTAGATAGTGATGATGATGGTGATAATGTGCCAACAAGTACAGAAAATCCTGATCCAAACGGAGATGGTGACTTGTCAGACGCACAAGATACGGATAATGATGGTACACCAGATTATTTAGATACCGATGATGATGGGGACGGAACCATAACACGTTATGAAGATGAAAATGGAGATTTGGACCCTACAAATGATATAGAGGACGCTACCGTTGGAGTAGATTATTTAAACCCCGCAGTATTAGCAATAAGTGCAATTGACTTGTATAAAGATCATACTAAAAATCAAAATTTTACGTGTGTCATTATAATTGAAAATATGGTATTGTTAAATGCAAATACTGGAGCAACAATTATTAATGAAAATTTTGCATTTGGAAAAGTAGAAACTGCAAATAATAATTTAAGCTATCCAGTAAATTTTAACTAAAAAAAGTAGCTAAATGTTTTAAAATGCGCACTTTGTCGCATATATTTGCATTTTAAAGAACTTAACATAAAAATGTTAATAAAATTGAATTAAAATAGTTATTGATAAGCGGTATTTTTATATATTGCAATCAAACCCATTATATTATGAAAAAAATTATAGTAAGTTTAGTTGGATTTTTAAGTGTTGCCACAATGGTAACTGCTCAAACTGATTTATATGTAGATGATGCCAGTTACATGTATGTTCAAGATGAAGTAGTTTTTGTTACTGATGGAGTTCGTCTTGAAAATGGATCTGATCTTATTGGAACAGGTTCTCATATTTATTTAAGAGATGGAGCACAATTACTACAAGATAATAATGTTAAGAATTCTAATGAAGGTAAGCTATCTGTATATCAGAGCTCAACAAAAGGAATTTATGCATATAACTATTGGGGGTCTCCAGTAGGGTTAGGAAATACAGGTCAAGGAGATGTAGATTTCGTTTTTGCAAATTTATATAGACCAAATACATCTAAACTTACAGCCTATTCTTCAGCAAATGATAATACTACATCTACGGCTTATGCTGCTGTAGGGGGGTATAATTCTGGAGCAAGTAATATTGCTAATTATTGGTTATGGCAAGTAGTAAACCAAACAAACTACAATCAATGGCAACAATTAAGTACAATGGATGCTACGGTTTCATCAGGTCAAGGTTTCACAATGAAAGGTCGTCCAGCAAGTGATGCCAACAAAACAATAGATTTTAGAGGACGTCCAAATACAGGTGACATATTAGTTTCTTGTGCAAATTCAAATTTAGTAGTAGTACACCAAGATCATACTGCTCAAATAGCATTAGGGATGTCACCAACTGGAAATGGACATTATGTAGAGTCATTATTAGGTAATCCTTACCCCTCAAGCTTGGATTTGAAATTATTATTTAGAAATGCAGCTAATACGGCAAATAAAAATACATTTATAAAAGAAGCTGTTTATTTTTATCAAGATGCTTCAACAACTCATCAATTACAAGGATATCAAGCAGGTTATGGTGTATGGTCTCCAGGAACATTGAATAATTTTAGTGACCATGGTAATTTTGTACCAGCAACATTTGTAATGTATGACGCTTTAGGAGCACAAGTAACTTCAGGAGGAGGTACAGGCGCTGCTTACGGAGGTACATTTAATAGAAGGTATGCAGCAATAGGGCAAGGGTTTATAGTGCGTACAAAAGATGATAATGCTGGAGGAAACGTGTTGATAAATAATGAAATGCGTGTGTATTTGCCATTAGAGCCACTAACGCCTGTAGATGTTTTTGAAAAATCTGCTACACCAAGTCCTGGTACAGAAAGACTTATAGGAATGTCTCATAACGGTTTAGATTATGATGATATTTTAAACAATCCAACTATTATACCTGAAATAAGAATTTGGACAGGGATAAAAGATACGTATTTTAGAGAAAGTTTAATTGCATTCAGAAATCAAACAGATTATAGTGCGTTTCAATCAGGAACAGATGCTGATGCGCCTGCTTTATTGAAAACAGATGCATTTATTCATTTAGGTGACCATAAATTAGCTATAAAATCAATTGAATTTGATGTTGATGCACGTTTGCCTTTTACGCTTTTAGCAGGAGAAACCGATAATAGTGAATTTAAAATTAATGTAAACAGTATAAAAGATACACCAGCAGGGATGGAAGTTTTTCTTTATGATAATGTAACAGATGCTTATACTGATATTCTTAACGGTGAATTTATCATTACATTAGATAAAGGTGTTTATAATGATCGTTTTGAAATTACGTTTAGAAATTCTAGCGCAGAAGATGCTGCTTTAGGTATTGAAGAAGGTGAAATTGCAAATTCATTTACAGTATTCCAAAATAATAGCGCAGGTAGCTTAATGATTAAAAATCCAGAATCGTATAATGTGAAAGCTTTTACTATGTATGATGTAACAGGTAAGTTGATTTATAACAAAGCTAATTTAGGAACAAAATCAGAATATAGCTTTCCAACAAACTCTTTAAGTACTGGAACTTATTTAGTGAAAGTAATTACTAAAAATAATGTAGAAATTACTAAAAAAGTAATTGTTCATAATAACTAAACAATAATACAAGTTATAATAAAATGCCGAAACGAAAGTTTCGGCATTTTTGTTTTTAAGCTATTATATAGTGTGTACAGCTTCATTTGTATGGGATTCTCAAAACTTCACTAAAGAGTCTCGTAAACTGTTAAAACAAGCTATATAGTAGTGTTGTATTTCTGTAATACCAATTAAAATTTAAAATAATTCAATTTACTTATGAGCACCTTGAAATTAAATTGGTATAAAATAATAAACGATTAATTTGAGGTGTTCACACAAAAAAAGGTCAAGCTATAAAAACTTGACCTTTTAATAATTGTCATTATTCCAATATAAATATTCTACTTTTATTTAGAATATTATAAGACTATTGCTTTGCTATTATTTTTTATACTCACGTAATGTTTTAGTAATAATACTTACACAATCTAATAACTGCTCTTTTGTCATCACTAGAGGTGGTGCAAAACGGATAATGTTACCATGTGTAGGTTTTGCTAATAAGCCATTATCTCTTAATTTTAAACAAATATTCCAAGCGGTATCACTATCTTCCGTATCATTAATTAGGATGGCATTTAATAAACCTTTACCACGCACTAATTTTACCAAATCACAAGTTTCAATAAACTTTGTAATTTCACTTCTAAATAATTCTCCTAAAGCTTCAGCATTTTCTGCTAATTTTTCATCTTTTACTACTTCTAAAGCAGCAACAGCAACAACCGCAGCAATTGGGTTACCACCAAAAGTACTACCATGACTACCAGGAGTAATCACATTCATAATGTCATCATTTGCTAAAACTGCCGAAATTGGATAGGCACCACCACTAATAGCTTTTCCTAATACCAAGATATCTGGTTTTACATTTTCATGATCTACAGCTAATAATTTACCGGTACGTGCAATACCTGTTTGCACCTCATCGGCAATAAATAATACATTATATTTTTCGCAAATTGCTTTTGCAGCAGTTAAATACCCTTCATCTGGCACATATACACCAGCTTCACCTTGAATAGGCTCTACTAAAAAACCTGCTATGTTTTTGTTACCAGCTAAAGTATCTTCTAAAGCTTGTAAATTATTGTATTCAATTTTAATAAATCCATTGATAAAAGGACCAAAGTTTTCACGAGCAACAGGATCATTTGAAAATGAAATAATAGTTGTTGTACGCCCATGAAAGTTATCTTTACAAACTACAATTTCTGCTTTATTTTCTGCAATACCTTTTACTTGATATGCCCAACGTCTACATACTTTTAAAGCCGTTTCTACCGCTTCTGCACCAGTATTCATGGGTAAAATTTTATCAAATCCAAAATACTCAGTAGCAAATTTTTCATAAACACCTAAAGTGTCATTATAAAATGCTCTTGAAGTTAAGGATAAAGTTTTTGCTTGCTCCATCATTGCATTTACAATTTTCGGATGACAATGCCCTTGGTTTACTGCAGAGTATGCCGATAAGAAATCGTAATATTTTTTACCTTCTACGTCCCATACAAATACACCTTCTCCTTTTGCTAATACTACAGGTAAAGGGTGGTAATTATGTGCACCGTGTTTGTTTTCTAATTCAATTGCTTGTTGTGATGTTAAAGCCATTTTTAATAATAATTTGAGTAAATAAAATAACTATTCCTTCTTTTCCAAAAGTATTGGAAGGAGAGAAATCATCCTGAACCTGCAAATTAACAAATTTGAATGAATTTTTCAGCGTATTTTAAATACTTTCTGCTATTTTTGTGTGAAGATAGATTTGAGAACTATAAAAATTAATAAGCACTCGTTTTACGAGTTATAGTATATGAAAAAAATAATAGTAATAATTTTAATATTAGGAGGTGTTATTATTTCTTGCGAAAAAGATGATATTTGTGTAGATGAAGCTGCTAATACGCCACATTTGGTGATTAAATTTTTAAGTCAATCGCCACCACAAATAGGTAAAGATGTACCCAATTTATTAATAGTTGGGGAAGGAAATACACTTTCTTACGGAATAGAGAGTACACGAGATTCTATACTTGTACCTTTAAAAGTATTAGAAAATAATACTTCTTTTAGGTTGATAAAAGATTACGCTATTGATGATAATGGAACACCTACTGATACAAGCGATGATTTTGCAGTTGGTAATGAGGATATTGTGACCATTACCTATGAAACAGAAGAAATATATATATCAAAAGCATGCGGATTTAAAACCATATTTAAAAATGTAAATTTTGGCTTTACAGCCGATTCAGATAATTGGATAGCCACCACAACTTTATTAACCACAACAATAGAAAACGAAAACAATGCGCACGTATATATATATCATTAGTTTATTGCTGTGTGTAGTCAGTTTTGCACAAGAAAAAGAAGAAACGGCAGTCATTGAGAAAGACAGCACTAAAACGCATCGTTTTGGGTTGCGTGTAGGTGCCGATTTATCAAAATTAGTAAAAAGTGTTGTGATTGATGATTACACTGCTTTTGAATTAAATGCCGATTATAAATTTGCGAAAAAATATAATTTAGCAGGAGAATTTGGGTTTGAAAAGAGAACCATTGATGAAACTCAAGTAAATTTTACAGCAACAGGAAATTATTTTAAAATTGGGGTAGATTATAATATGTATGTCAATTGGTTAGATATGGAAAATGCCATTTATGCAGGATTTAGGTATGGACTAAGTTCACATAAACAAACCTTGAATAGGCATAATATTTATAA
>CAZSQD010000062.1:7646-11262 GCA_964608925.1 uncultured Kordia sp. | reverse complement strand
TTTTTGTTTTGTTGTACGTTATACTTATTTTTATTTCTTTGTTATTTCTTTTTTTTATTGTTTTATCTTTGTATGTCTTAGTGCTCTTTTTTTTTGTTTAATACTTTTTAGTTACCATTTGCTCCAGGGCAACTATTACTTTGCTCACTTCTTGCTTTGTCATTTTAAGCAATGGCTTTTGCACAGGACATTTATTAGTGTGCATCCACGCATTTAACTTTTTTAAATCGGCTATATCACGACCTGTATTTTTATGATGAGTTTGCCAACCGTATTGCTGACATAAACTCAATATATATTGATGTTGCTTGTTTGCAAAGTCGAAGTTTGAACGCATTACAGGTTTAATTTTACCGCCCTTACTATTGTTCGGGGTGGTAGCGGTTGCTGTACTCATATTAAATAAATTTTATTTCTGGTGATCCTTGAGGGAAGTCAACCGAGGTTACACTTAATGGTACATTTTGTTTTTTACCAACACCATCCACATAATGTGCGTCAATAAAATAGCAAGATTTTACAGGCGCCCATGCTTTACGAATGATGTCTAATCCATCATCTAACAAATCACTATCATAGTCTTCTGTCATTTTTTGAATTTCCATAACACGGTTGCTTTTAAGGTTGCCGTTTGCATCCTTTTTTAGTAAACGGTTTAAGTTTTTAACCAACTTTTTAGTATCTTCATCTTTTACTAAAGAGCTGATAAACTCATTTACTTTATCAATACCTACGTGTACCGTATCATCCCAACCATCCGTAACACGATACCCAATTTGTATGGTTTGCTTAGTGTTATCTGATGTTAGTGTATGGCTTTGCTGTCCTTCTTTTACGCCGTACGCTTCCTTTTTTAGTTCAATTAAATCTTTCAGACCTTGAAACAATTCTAATTTTGTGCGTGATAACGCCTGTGATTGCGTAATTAAAGTGTCAAAGAATTTAGGTACTGCTTCATCCACTAATTGCTTATAAGCTTTACGGTTTTCTTGGGTTACTTCTTTTGCTTTTTTTTCAGCCTGTTTAGCTTCATTTACTAATTGACGGCGTTGTTCTGGTGTTAAATCTGATAGTGTTATTGTACTCATTTTTATTTTTTATTTAAGGGTTTGAAAAAATCTATTCTTTTAAATTCAGCTTTTGTTGCTTTTACAACTATTTCAGGATCTTGAAGTGCTTCTTTTAATAATTGTACTGCAATTTTTTTAGCGTTTTCAACAGTTTTAGATTCTACCAATCCTTTATAGAACTTAGCGCTATACCTTACCATACCTTTGGGTGGTTTTGTAGCTTTAACAGTTACATAATAATATTTACTCATACTTTTAATTTTTATTTATTTGTTTTTGTAATTGATTTTTATCTTTTAATACTGTGGTGTAATTTGGATGTGTTGGATTGGCGATTAACCAATTTTCTAACTCCTTAATTTTGGTTTGTAACTGTGATTGGCTCATTTGCTTTTTTGATTAAAGGTTTTGAATATCGGTTCATAATTTTCATGACGTAATCATCATATAAATCTTTTGCGGTAACTTTACATACCACCTCACTAAAGGGGTCAATTTCTTGTAAAAACTGTGATTCTAATTTTACGAGTTCCAATTGCCACCAATTAAACAAAGGCTTGCTTATCATTGCACGTTGCCAACTTAGATCTGATTGTGTGGTATTTTGGCACCATGACATCCACAGGTTTAATACCATATCATTGTATTGCTGTGGTGTTTGTTGTAGGAGTAATATTACTTGTGTTTTCATTTATCCGTGTTTTAATAGTTTCAATTCTCGTTCTGCTGCTTTTTCTTTATTAATGATGTAAGGTTCAGTTTCATCAGCACCGCATCTTGATTTTTCTATGTATGCCTTAAAATCTTTTATTAGAATTCGGTTTTGACAATCCCAATAAATGGCTTTTGCAACCTGCCCAATTGGCTTACCCCTGTCAATGTGTGAAATGAATATGAATAGTGTTTCTTTAAATTCTTCAATCAAATCGAAATAGGATTTTTTTGTTTTGCCTTCAAAGCAGTATTGCACACTATCAATAAACCATACTTTGGGTTGTCGTTTTTTACGAAGCCGTAACACCATATCGTCAAATCGTTCTTTTGAAAAGGCAAATCGTTCTTTTACAACTTTCATATTGTTCAGCCTTAATGACCTTTGAAACGATGCTCTTATGCCTTCTTCAGCTGAATTGTAATGCACTTTATAAAATGGTGCTATTGCTTTTACGTATTGCATTGCATAACTTGTTTTACCGTGTCCAGAATCGCCGTAAATAATTATTGATCCTGATAATTCAATTTCTCCTTGATGTCTTAACCATTCATTTTTTAGGGGTATGGTTTTAAACACCATGCCATCAATAGCGGCATAGCTGTAAGCTTTTTTCTTTGCCATTTATGCCGATTGTTGTAAGTTTTGTTTTTCGATTTCGGTTTTTACCTTACGTAGTGATCCATAGGTTTTGGCATACATTTGTAAAGGTTTTAATTTTGATTTGTTAGCTTGTGATACTAAAGCGACTTGCTGAAGGTTAAATTCTTTTAAAGCATCTTTACCATCTGGTGTAACCTTTTTATAATCGTTACCAAAACGGTCTAAAATTTCAGTATAACCAACTTTTTTTAAATCTCTTTGACGGTCAATTTTTTGCTTTAACCCATCGGCACCCATCATATACCAACCACAAGTATATTGTGTGGCGTTCCATAATGCTTTGAGTTCTAAAAAGGCTTGATAATCTAAATCGCCAGCTTCATCTAAAATGATAATTGGGTTTTCAATTGAACGGATGTAATACACTAAATCTTCATAAACATCGGCATAGCGCCCTGTATAATCAAGTCCAAACTCACGTGCCATTTTACGGATTAGCTTTTGCTTTGATTTTACTTGTGAGCAATCAATCAAAATTGCGTTTTTATGTTGTTTTACGTAGTGTGCTGCAGTATGTGATTTACCAATACCCGCACGATCACAAAATATTGCTGATATAGATCTTGTTTGACATGCTTGTAATTGTGCGGTGATGTAATTAAATGTTTCAGTTTCCACAGTTACCCATTTGGCTACGCTTTTTAACTGTACATTTAAAACACGTGCTAATGTTATCCACTTTGCATCAGATATTACACGCTCTATTTCGCCCTTTTTAATACGTGAATATTGTGCGGTATTAATACCTAATACACGTGCGTGTTTGGCATCACTTGTATAATTTATACGGTTTTCTGCTATTGCAGTAAGTATTCGTTGTTTTAGGATTGGTGTCATCATAATTGTTAGTTTTAATGTTATAAATCTGCGTATGCTTTGTTTACCAAGGCTTTTTTATCCATTGGTTCGTATTCAAATACTTCTTCAAAATCAATATCTTCTACTATTGCAGGTTCTTGATATTGCGTGTTGTTATTTTTTATAAGTGTTACGCGTTGTAAACCTTCAGCTGTATCTTGTTTTACCATTTTATCAAATTGACTTACGTATTTTGTAGCTTCTTGATACCCTTGTATATCCGCATCCGTCCATTCGGAGTTTGCACGGTTAAAGGTGGGAACTGGTTTACACGCACATATTAATTGGTTGTTTTGATAAATAAACACTTCGT
>CAZSQD010000062.1:0-7636 GCA_964608925.1 uncultured Kordia sp. | reverse complement strand
TCGTTAATTTTGTGGTCATCCGTTGGTATGTAATACGCTTCAACCTTGTAGTTGTTAGGTGCTAATAAGTTTAGCACTTGTGGTGATGTTAATTGATATTTATCGCCTTGAACAATTACATATTGACTACGGCGTACTGTTGTAGTGGTATTGTACCCAATAAATTTAGCTAACATGGCTTTATCTAATTGTGGAAGGTCAGGGTTTACATACGCTAAGAAAACATCTAAACGGGTCATCCCTTTAAATTGTTTTTGATTAGGATGCAACTCATTATTGTACAATATTTTTTCTTCTAATTCTTGCGCTACAATTTCTTTAAATGATGCTTTAGCAATTTTGTAATTGTCATTTTCGGCATCAAATATTTTTTGATTTGTGGTACGGTTACTGTCATTTTTTAAGTAATGACGACCAACACCCGGATTGTTTTGTTTTTCAACCCCGTATTTTTTATATTCAATTAAACGCTCTGCATATTTTTCTTGAGAGTTGGTTGGGTTACACCAACGTACAAAAGGGAATAAATTACCCGCCTTCATAAGACCATCTTTAAAGTCAGATACCAAATGATGTTCAACCTCCATTTGCATGGGTACACCAAAACCTTTTGAGGTAGTAAAGTGAAACATATCACGAATACAGTCTAAAAACAACTCGTGGGTTTTATCTAATGAATGCGAAATACCTATCATAGCACCACTTAAATCATCAAAAGCATAGTATGCCATTACTTTTTTACCACTATGGGTTTTAGTGTGCATAATATCCCTATCATCTAAAGTGATTTTACTCATAGAGTAATTTGGAGCGGTACGGTTAACGTGTGGACGTTGTTTTTGGCTGAAATCATAGTTCCCGTTTCGGTATTTTTTAATAACCAATTCATTGCGTGGTATTTTAATATAGTTCCAAACGGTGCTTTCCGATATTTCAATAGGTTTATTAGCTATATAAAAATCTTCACGATCAAATATTTCGCCCGTTTCTACATTTATCACTTCAATGGCCCCACCAAGGAATTGCATATACAAATCACGCACCTCCGTAATGTATGGTTTAGTAGGTAGGCAATATAAACCAACAATTAAGCCTTCTACATTAGCGGTTACTTTACGTGCGTTAGCAGAACCTTCGCCAGCGTGAATGAATGCCATGTAACTGTTATTGAAAAATTTATTGTAACGTCTTTTTAATGAAATAGGATTATTTGGTAGTTTAAACTCCCATTTATCGGTGTTTAAAGCGTTGATTGCGTTTGAAATTTCTTCCCAAATAAGAGTTTTGTAAATTCGTTTGCCTTTAAATAATTGCTTGGTTGCTTTAGGATCCATTAAAATGGTAGTAATGGCATTACAAATACAAGCGTTGGTTACTTTTTCTCGTTGTTCCCAGTCTTTTAAACTTTTACCATTGGGTTTACGATGGCGGGCATAAAAATTAACGGCAGCTAAATCAGGCACAATAAATTTTTCTAACTCATTACGTACCACCACCTCTTTAGGGTCACCAAAATTAGCGATGCATAGTGCTTGTATGTGTGGTTCTAAATCATAATAACTTACCCACGCTTGATTGCCTTTGCCACGCCCTTCTTTAGTGCGGATTAGTTTACCTCTATCACATCTATTTAAATACGTTTTATATGTAATCAATCCCCAAGTTTTGTATAGCAACTTAGCAGGTATGGATAGCTTGTTATTTTGATATTTATACATAGGGTTAATTTTATTTTGCTTTATGCCGTATGCTTTAGGCTTTAAGCGATTGTGTTTTATTTGTTCCCGCTGTGGTGTCGAAACCACACAAAAGCCGTGGCGGGATTTTTCACTATATTTGAACTTTCAACTTTAAAAATAATAGTGATATGAGTTCTTACAATGGTCAGTTTGACCAACATTTACAGATAGTTATTAAATCGGATAACCACGATACTTGCCTTGAGTTTAAAAAGCAATTAAAAAAAGCCATTGACCCTTGGTTTTTTCAATTGAAATCAGTTAAAGAAACTAAATCAGCAAATAAGGGAGATGTGCTGAGTAGAGAAATACAGCTTATTCAAACTGCTTATGCTCCTGACATCATTGTTTTTAGTCAAATGCTAAAAAACCTTATTTGGCATTATAATCTAATGTTTAACGTCAAGATATCTATTTCTACGGAGGAGGTTATTCCCGAAAATAGTCGCCGAGATTTGCTCCGTTAATTCGTCTATATCTTCAATAGCAAGAGTGGTAATTTCACAGCTTGGTTTGTTATTATCTATTGCATCAATTGCCTGATTAGCCTTATTTGCTAATTCAGTTAGTAATTGTTTTGCTTTTTGTGAATTTTTCATAATTATTGATTTAAGTTTTTGTTTTCAGTTATTTCTTTTGCTAAAAGTTCCAAAGCACGTTTGCGTATTTGTTGTGCTAACTCACTATTGTTATAATACTTTAGCGACATTTGTATAGTTGTACGTGAAGTATTAGAGAACTCCTTTTTTAAAATTTGATGATGCTTTTGGGCGATGTTGATGGCTTGCATTGTTATTATTTTATATATTTACATTTGATAATCGTTATTGATTAACGCTAATGCAAATATATAGAGTATTTCTCTAATTAAACAAATAATTTAGAGAAAAAATCTATTTATTTTATAATGAACTGATTATGAGTGTAAAAAATAGGTTAAAAGAATTTGCAGAATATCAAAAAATGACAATTTCATCCTTTGAAAAGTCTATAGATGTATCTAATGGGTATGTGAATAGTATTTCAAAAAGCATAGGGTTGGATAAAATAGATAAAATAGTAGAGAAATACTCTAACATATCTTTAGATTGGCTATTAACAGGAAAAGGATCTATGTTGCGAGATGAAAATGTAAAAGATTTTAGTTTACACACCGATAACAAGCACGAAAATCAACACGTACCGTTATATGATTTGACTGCTACTGCAAGTGTATTAGAAATTTTTAGCGAAACTAAAGCAAGTGTTCCGTTGGATCACATAAGCATCCCTAACCTTCCAAAATGTGATGGTGCCATACATATAACTGGTGATAGTATGTACCCGCTTTTAAAAAGTGGGGATATTGTTATGTATAGGGAAGTGCAAAATATGACCAACATTATTTGGGGCGAAATGTATTTGATCTATTTGAATGATGACGGTGATGAGTTCTTTTTTGTTAAATACATACACAAATCAGACAAAAAAGGATATATCCGTTTAGTAAGTGCCAACCAACACCACGAACCTAAAGATTTTAAATTATCCAGCATTAAACAATTGGCTATTGTAAAAGCATCTATACGTGTAAACAGTATTGTATAAAAATACGGTAACGTACAGGTCTGTTTGCGTGTGTGTAGAGGTAAAACACACTAAAACAGGGTTATTTTGCACAAAATCAACACCTTAACACTTTTTTAAAGCGTTTTTTTATGTCGTTACGCTATACTTATAGCGTGTTTTTTGTGCATTATATACCCCTTTAATGTACTTACACCTACATTATAGAGGTTGTTTTTAGTGATTTATTGAGAACCTAAATGAGTACCTAACTGACAACCTAACGTAAAATAAGGGTGTTTTTGGGTATAACGCATGGTGTATGTTTAAGGGTTGTTGTAATATTGTTTAAATGGTATTGTATGGGTTGGTTTTGTTGGGAGGGTGTGGGTTTTTTATTTACCCCCCAAACCACCCTAAAGGGGGTTAGGGGGTGTATTTATTGCTTACGGCAAAAACGGCTTACTTTGTACTTTTTAAAGGTTTTTAGCTTTTTTAGGGTAACTTTTAAAATGTGAGTTTGTTAATTTAAGCGGTAAACGGCTAAAATTTGTTTGCGGTGTTAGTTGTTATCAAAACAAAGAAACCGCCATACAGTCCGTTATTATTGGTTGTGTGGCGGTTTTTAAATTAAAATATAATTAACTTTTTAGGCAAAAATATTAATATGTTACTAATCTTTAGGCTCAAATAATTAACATATAATGAACATAAACGAACGGCAAATTACTATTAATACGCTTTAAAGTCTGTATCTTTCATATTGTGGGTTATATAAGACTGTCTTTTAAAAGGCAGTCTTTTTTTTTTGTTTATCTCACGAGGCGATAGCCCAATAAGTCTATTTCCTAGATGTTTTATATTGAAACTTAATAAAATAAGGGTTAATACCTTTCACTCTTGGGTAGCGAAAGTTTATTTGGGCGTTTAAACGGTATCCAATTCCTATCTTTTTTAGTTTTATGAGTTTTGTATGTGTAGTAAAAGAGCTCATAAATCGGATTGCTATCGGATCGCTTTTTAAGCCGCACAAAGCCATCATAAACCTTAAAAAAGGATATCCATTTACTACCTAACGCAAACACATACGGAACTATAGATTTTTAAAACTAGGAAAGTAATGAGTAGTAACTTATGTTGTGCTTTTTATACAATTTTTAATCCTTTAATCCTTTAATTTTTCAATATCTAATATCTATATTTGTATGTGCAATATTTTATAGACGTCATACTACCCATACCGCTGGTAAAACTATTTACGTATAGTATTAACTTTGAAGAAGCAAAATTTTTAAAAGTAGGTATGCGTGTAGCCGTACCTTTTGGTAAAAGTAAAATATATACCGCAATAGTACACACCATACATCAAGCAGAGCCAAGTACGTATAAAGCAAAAGAAATTCATCAAATTCTAGACGAATTTGCTTTGGTAAAACCCACACAAATTAAATTTTGGCAATGGATATCAGACTATTATTTATGTGGCTTAGGTGATGTTATGCGTGCAGCTTTACCTGGTGCTTTTTTATTAGAAAGTGAAACTTTAATTTCTAAAACCTTACAAAGTGCAAATGAAGATACGGTGCTAACGGATGATGAATATCTTATATTAGAAGCATTGGAAAATCAATCAGCTTTAAAAATATCTGAAGTATCTAAAATTATCAACAAAAAAAATGTACTCAAACCTGTAAAAAGTTTGTTGGCTAAAAAATACATTCAATTACGAGAAGAAATTTATGAACAATACAAACCTAAACTTGTAAAATACATTAGGCTTACACAGCAATATCAAGGAGATTTAGGTTTACAAGAATTATTAGAAATAGTTTCAAGAGCAAAAAAGCAGCAAGCAGCAATACTTGCTTATTTTTCTATACATACAGGAAATGATTTGCCTATAAAAGCAAAGGAATTATTAGTAAAAGGTGATATTTCGTCTGCAGTACTAAAAGCATTGGTGGATAAAGGTATTTTTGAAATTTATTACATTCAAACCTATAGAAATCAGTTTTTAAATGAAACAGAATCTTCTAAGCAATTAAATGAACATCAGGAGCAAGCATTATCCGAAGTTAAAACTGTTTTTGATCAAAACAAGGTGTGTTTATTGCGTGGTGTTACAGCTTCTGGTAAAACGGAAATTTATGTAAAATTAATAGAAGAAGTATTTTTGCAAAACAAACAAGTATTGTATTTGTTACCAGAAATTGCGCTAACCACACAACTCATAGCGCGATTAAAAGTTTATTTTGGAGATAAAATTGTAGTGTTTCATTCCAAATATGCAATGAATGAGCGGGTAGAATCTTGGAATAAAGTATTAGAAAACAATAATAAAGCACAATTAATAATAGGTGCAAGATCGGCTATATTTTTACCGTTTACCAATTTAGGTTTAGTAGTGGTTGATGAGGAGCATGAGCAGTCTTTTAAACAATTTGATCCTGCACCGCGTTACCACGCAAGAGATGCAGCGGTGGTGTTAGCGAAACAATTTAAAGCTAATATTGTATTGGGTAGTGCCACACCAAGTATAGAAAGTTATTTTAATGCACAATACGGTAAATATGGATTGGTTGAAATTTTGCGAAGACATAATAATGTGCAAATGCCAAGTGTTGAGTTAGTTGATTTAAAGGATAAATACAAACGAAAAAAAATGACGGGTCATTTCTCAGATGTTTTATTAAGAGCTATTGAGGAAGCATTAGAAAATAAGGAACAGATTATTTTATTTCAGAATAGAAGAGGGTATTCGCCTATATTAGAATGTAATACTTGTGGAGAATCAACACAATGTCCTAATTGTGATGTGAGTTTAACCTATCATCAATATAAAAACCAATTACGTTGTCATTATTGTAGCTATAATATAGCAATGCAACATGCGTGTTTGTCTTGCGGAAGTAATGAATTGAATACAAAAGGTTTTGGAACAGAACAAATAGAAAAAGAACTAGCAGCCTTATTTCCTAATTATAAAATTGGACGGATGGATTTGGATACCACACGTGGAAAATATGGGTATCAAAAAATAATTACAGCTTTTGAGCAACAAGAAATTGATGTTTTAGTGGGTACGCAAATGCTAACAAAAGGGTTAGATTTTAAAAATGTAAGTTTAGTAGGAGTGTTAAGTGCTGATAGTATGCTAAATTTCCCTGATTTTAGAGCGCATGAGCGTGCTTTTCAGTTGTTATCACAAGTATCTGGTAGAGCAGGACGTTTTAAAAAAACAGGAAAAGTGCTCATTCAAACCTATAACCCTTTTCATAAAATTTTACAACAAGTCTCTATGCATGATTATGTAAGTATGTATCAAGAGCAATTAACGGAACGGAAAGTTTATAAATATCCGCCCAATCATAAAATTATAAAAATAACGTTTAAGCACCGAGATTATAATAAGGTAAATGAGGGAGCAGATTGGTTTTCAAAATCATTGCGTAATTATTTTGATAAAAATGTACTGGGACCAGAGTTTCCACCAGTATCTAGAGTGCGTAATGAATATTTAAAGCATGTGATATTAAAAGTGCCTGAAAAACAATCGGTTTCAAAAACAAAAAAAGCTATTTTAAAAATTAAAAATAGCTTTATGTCAGTTGCGGTATTTAGACCTATAAAAGTAATTGTAAATGTAGATCCTTATTAAAGGTTGCTTAATGCTTCAGCTAATATTGTTTTTTTATTTCTACTTAAAGGAAGTTGCTGATCATTAATTTCAATTGTTTTATTATTAAACTGTATTACTTTAGTTAAATTAACAATGTAGGACTTATGCGTGCGTAGAAAAGAAAACGCTGATAATTTTTCACTAAACGCCTTCATTGTAGACAATACAATAACGGGTTCATTAGTAGTTACAATTTTAATATAGTCGCCTAGAGCTTCAATCCATAGAATAGTATGGATGTTAATTTTAATTTTCTTTAAATTACTTTTTACAAAAACATAATCATCTTGATTGCCTTCGTACTTTAGTTTATGATATTCTAATGCTTTATTTACAGCAGTTTTAAAACGTTTAGGTGTAATAGGTTTGTGTAAATAATCAGTAGCATCATAATCAAATGCTTTTAAGGCATACTCGGATTTACCTGTAATAAATATAATTTGAAAATCGCGATTTGACAATTAATTTTTTTAGCTTTCCGAGGCCATAAATGATAAATGGGGAACGGAATGTGTGGGCGTAGGAGCCAGAAAGAAGAAAAGAAGTCAACGGGACCGGGAAATTTGAGTGTTCGATTTGATTGTACGAAGGCCTACGCACATATGTAGCTTAACGTTGTATCCACAGGTTCGTACATTTTGAAACTTTCAAAAAGTACAAAAAAAAATATTTT
>CAZSQD010000061.1:0-11272 GCA_964608925.1 uncultured Kordia sp. | reverse complement strand
AAAATAATTGAATATATGAAAAGAGCCGTATTTCCAGGGTCGTTTGATCCCATAACATTAGGACATCAAGATATTATAACGAGAGCATTACCGTTGTTTGATGAAATTATTATAGCAATAGGTATTAATAGCGATAAAAAATATATGTTTTCTTTAAAAGAACGCATGCAATTTATACGTGATACCTTTAAAAATGAAGCAAAAATAAAAGTAGAAACCTACACAGGTTTAACTATTGATTATTGTAAAAAAGTAGATGCTGAATTTATGCTACGTGGACTCCGTAATCCTGCCGATTTTGAGTTTGAAAAAGCAATAGCACAAACCAACCGTAAACTATCTGGTATTGATACCGTATTTTTATTAACCAGTGCAAGCACTTCTTATATAAGTTCCAGTATTGTACGTGATGTATTGCGTAATGGAGGTAATTATGAAGTTTTAGTACCTAAAAGTGTGCGAGTTAGTAAGTAAACCATGTAGCTTAATTTCTTACACCAGTGTAAGGTAAAATAAACTTCAGTTTATTAATTTACGATGTAAATATTTGTAAATTAAATTGGTATTAGGCTATTTACCTGCGATTGTTTTTCTTGTAAACTCACCTTTACTGGCAGTATCATATTTTAAAAAATACATCACTTTCCCATCAGGCATTGTCCATTCATGGTAAATATCAAAACCATAACGACGGTATACTACCATATTTTTACGTATAGAGGTTTCCGTAAAAATATTTATTTTATGTTCATGAGCGTAACTGTATACATCATCACGTAATTCGCCAGCAGAAAAAGAAGCTTTATCCATCCCTTTATAATGAGGGTTTACCCCAGTAAATTCCCAATACATATATTTTTCATCTTGTGGACGTTGCGCTTGAATGTATTTTTGACGTTTTAGAATAGCCAAACCTTGACCAATACCAGAAACACCAATCGCAAATTTTATATCTGCTATAAAATCAGAAAAAGTTTTTTTCACCTTATTTTTAGGGTCAATTACATAAGCAACAGCAACACCTTCCTTATTGCTTGATAACCAAAGTCCATTATGTTTAATTGCATTATTATAAACGTAAGTTGCTAATTTAATATAACGAGCTTCACGCTTACCATCTTGTTTTACAATTTGATCTCCTGCAGGGATAACCTTAAAAGCTTCTGCAATTATTTTTATTGTTTTTTCTGACATCCTTTATTCATTTAAAGTCGAAAGATATTAAAATTTAATATATTTATGACCAATTAACAAATCAGAATTTATGAAAGACTTTTTATCAAAAAAATATAAGGTAACTTCCAAAATACAATTAGCAGACTATGAAACACATATTCAATTAGATACTGATGATGCCGTAAAAGATGATTTAAAAAAAGTAAGACGTAAATTAGCAAAATTACAAGACAAGCTATATGCTCATGGTAAATACAGTGTACTTATTTGTTTACAAGGTATGGACACATCTGGTAAGGACAGTTTAATACGTGAAGTGTTTAAGGATTTTAATGTACGAGGAGTAGAAGTGCATAGCTTTAAAGTGCCAACGGAATTGGAGTTAAAACATGACTATTTATGGAGACATTACATTGCTTTGCCAGCGCGTGGTAAATTTGGAGTATTTAACCGTACGCATTATGAAAATGTATTGGTAACCCGTGTACACCCTGAATATATTTTAGGCGAAAATTTACCTGATGTAAATAGTGTTACTGATATAGATGATGCTTTTTGGGAAAAACGATTTAATCAAATTAATAATTTTGAAGAACACATAGCTAATAATGGAATTATTATATTTAAATTCTTTTTAAATTTAAGTAAGGACGAACAAAAAAGTAGGTTGTTAAGACGTTTAAATATCCCAGAAAAAAATTGGAAATTTTCTGCGGGTGATTTGAAGGAACGTAAGTTATGGGATAAATACCAAATGTATTACCAAGAAGCTATAAATAAAACAGCAACAAATAAAGCCCCTTGGTACATAATACCGGCAGATAATAAACCATCGGCACGTTATATAGTTGCAAAAACTATTTATGAAGTGTTAAAAACGTATACAAATATTAAAGAACCAACGCTAAATGATAAAATAAAAGCTAATTTAGCCGCTTATAAAGATGAATTGCAACAAGAATAAATGCTAAGCCATACTACATATAAACATCAAACCAGCACCCAATGGGTTACTTTTGTACACGGTGCAGGAGGTAGTAGCTCTATTTGGTTTAAACAAATACGTGCTTTTAAAGCGCAATTTAATGTGTTGGTTTTAGATTTAAGAGGGCATGGTAATAGTAAGCCAGTTTTAAAAGATGCATTTAACCCAAAGTATACTTTTGATGTGGTTACAAATGATATTGTAGAGTTGTTAGATTATTTAAAAATTGAAAAATCTCATTTTATAGGTATTTCATTAGGTACAATTTTAATACGTGATTTAGCAGAAAAACACCCTAAAAGAGTGCAGAGTATGACATTAGCAGGAGCTATAATGAAACTTAATTTTAGATCGCAAATATTAATTAAATTAGGTGTTGTTTTTAAATCGGTAATGCCATATATATTGTTATATAAATTATTTGCATTTATTATAATGCCACGTAAAAACCATAAAACCTCTCGACTTTTATTTGTAAGAGAAGCTAAAAGAATGTGTCAGAAAGAGTTTATACGTTGGTTTAAATTGACCTCTGAAATTAATCCGCTTTTACGATTATTTAGAGTAAAAGATATTCAGATACCTACTTTTTATGTAATGGGAGCGGAAGATTATTTATTTTTACCATCTATAAAAAAAATAGTTGCAACACATAGTTTAACGCAATTGGCAATAATTAAAAATAGCGGACATGTAGTGAATGTAGAGCAACCAGAAGCATTTAATATAAAAGCTATTGATTTTATTAAAACATTAGTTTAATTCGGGATTTTCAGGAGCGTTTGACCAAATGAGATAATCACCGCCAAATTCTACCATTTTTTGCTTCCAATAATCTGCCGAAAAACTAGTTTTTAAAATATCTTTTCGGGCTTCATTTTCAATAACTATCCAAGTGTTTTCTGATATTTCATTTTCTAATTGATCACTATCCCAACCTGTATAGCCTAAAAAGAAGCGAATATCATTTTCAGTAATTTTTTTTGCGTTAATGAGTTTGCAAACAGTATCAAAATCACCTCCCCAATATATACCAGTAGCAATTTCAATGCTATTAGGAACTAAATGTGGAATTTTATGAATAAAATATAAATTATCTTGCTCTACAGGACCACCGTTATATACCTTAAATTTTTCAGTAAGTTCTGGCACTAAATCATTTAAAGTAAAGTCTAATAATTTATTTAAAATAAATCCAATAGAACCACTATTAGCGTATTCTGCCAATAAAATTACAGATCTGTTAAAAGAGACATCTCCAATAATAGAAGGTTCGGCAATTAAAAGTCTCCCTTTTTCAAGTGTTAATGAAATCATTTTTTGATTAAATTGGTTACCTAAAACTACTAAAAATATTTGAAATTACAAAATATAGCCAAATAAACTTATCTTACTTAGGTACGAGATTACTTTAAATGTAGAAAATCATCCAATGAAACCCCACTATAATTATCGGTAAAGCTATCGCTTCGTGATTAATTGCTTTTTCTAAACTAATTGTTGTTCCTTCAATTTTTTGCGAATTCTACTTAATTGAATGGGTGTAATACCTAAATAAGACGCTATGTGTTTTAAGGGTATTTTATGATTTGTATTTGCATTTTTTATAAAATGTAAATATTGATTAGTAGTTGAGAGGGCTATTTTTTGAGCAAGAGTTTGTTCTGCATGGATAAAAAGGTGCATAATAAGACTATAGTATATTTTTTTTAAATTAGGCTCATTTTCAATAAGAGAAAGTAGTTTAGCATACTCAATTTCATATATAATTACGGGAGATAAGCAACTTAATGAAAAAGAAGAAGGTCTGTTATTGTGTAGTGAGTCAAAACAAGCAATAAGATGATTGTCAGTATAAATATACTTACTATATTCTTTGTCATTAGTGTCTATAAAAAATTTTCGAATAACTCCTTCTTTCAGAAAAAAAATCTTTGTAGCTATTTTGTTATTAAAATTTAATAAGTCGCCTTTTTTATACGTTTTTTTTACTGCTAATGCTTCTATTTTATTCCAGTTTTTAGGTAAACTATTTCGGTCAATAAATGTTTGATATATGGATTTTTGGGGGATCATATTTCGTTATTTTAATTTTTTTCTAATTCGGCTTAATTGAATAGGGGTAATGCCTAAAATAGTTGCTATTTGATATTGAGGTATTAATTTTTCGATATTTTCAAATCGTTTAATGAGGCTCAAATAACGGTCTTTTGCATCTTTAATAGTAAATTCAAACAGTTTGTTTTCAATACCTAAGTAAAACATTTCCAACATGCGTAAAGCAATATTTGCGACTTCAATATTTTGAGAACTTATTTTTCTTAAAGCGGTATAATTACCTTCTAAAACTTCACATTCAGTTATTGTTTCGTAAACTAACTTTGAAGGTTCATTTTTAATAAGTGCAGATAATGATGCAGCAAACTGATTGACTCTAAATAAAGATTTGGTGTATTCTTTTCCTTTTTCATCAACCGTATACGCTCTAATCATACCTGATTTTATATGGTATATATTTTTTGGTATATCACCAATGTTGCATAAAATTGTATTTTTCTGTATTTTTTTAATGGTAAATTCATTTTCTATAAGTAGGTATGATTGATTACTTATTGGAACTAAAGAGTTTAAATATAAGTGTAAATTATTCATAAAATTATTTAATAAAAATGGTTATTAAAATACATACGTAATGTACAACTATATTTTATTTTTCACAGATAATTATTATTTTATAATTATTTAGGTTGGTTGTAAAAAATAAATATTGATTAACACAGACTTTTATATTTAAATCATTTCTAATTTCGGATACTGATTTTGGGAAATTACGAGTAGTAATATTATATTGTTTTTTGCTAAAACGTTTTTTTAAATCCTTTTTTTGATAGGGTAGTACCTCTAAAACTTTAAAAAGTCTACCAGGAAAATCAATTACAGTATTATTGGTGTATAAGTGTGAGTGTTGATGGAGTTTATTTAGTTTAAATGTAGTTGCTATTTCATGAAAAGCTCCAGACTTTAAAATAGCACTATTGGGTTCATAAATATATTTTTGCGGTAAACTATAGCTTGCAATGTTTGTGGTGTTTGGAGTAAAATTAAACAATTCTTTTTTATTGTTTATTATATTTACAGTGTATATTATTGTTGTACTATTGTATTTTTTTTCTAAAATAAAAAGTAATTCTTTTACTTCATTTTTTAGTGCAACAATGTGTACTGATTTTACAAATTTTAAATCAGAAATAGTTTTTTTTATATCTAAAAGAGGTGAAGTTTTTATAAGTATGTTATTTGCTTTTTCAAATAACAAGCCTAAATGCTCCGTTATATTGGGTAGGCAATCATTTAATAAAAATACTTTTCCTTTAATGTCATCTCTACGAGAGGGGTCAATGTAAATCCAATCAAAAACCTCAATATTACTTTTTAAATAATCTATTCCGTTTGTGGCAACAGTTTTAATGTTAGTAGCATTTAAAGCTTGGTAATTATGCGTTACAATTTTTGATAATTCAGTATTTATTTCACAATGTGTAACCTGCTCAAATTGTTTAGCAAAATAATAACAATCTACTCCAAAACCTCCTGTAAGATCAATTATTGATTTTCCTTTAACCAATTTAGCTTTATATTTAGCTGTTTTTTCAGATGAAGTTTGCTCAATATTTAGCTTGTTTGGATAAAAAATATTTTTAGTAGTATACCAAGAGGGTAATTTTTTTTCACATTTTTTTTTAGCGGCAATTTGACTAACAACTGCTTGTAAAGTGGTATTTGTAAATGTTGTTTTTTTAAATAATAAACTGGGTATTGAATCGTTTAAATGTGTGTTTATAAACAATTGAATTTTATCAAATAAAATATGTGTATTAAATTTTAAGATACCCTTAATTATAAATTTTTAGTTAAGTTTTTTACAATTTTATTATCGGCTAAAAACTCTTTTAAAATTACTTTTATAGCAGTATAACAAGGTACTGCAACCACCATACCTACCACTCCAAAAAGTAAACCTCCAATAATAATTACCAAAAATATTTCTAATGGGTGTGATTTTACACTGTTAGAAAATATAATCGGTTGACTCACAAAATTATCTACCAATTGAGCAATCATATAGCCAATCATCACATAAATAGTTTTAGGCAAAATAACACTTTGAAAATCAGAACCTAAATTGCTACTCATAGTAAGGATAAGCATAATAGCGCCACCAATTAAAGGGCCTATGTAAGGTATTAAATTAAGTAGCGCACATAAAAAAGCAATAACAATGGCATTTTGAATTCCAAATATTAGGAGAACCACGGTGTAAATAATGAAAAGAATAAGTATTTGAAAAACTAAACCTACAAAGTAACGAGAAAGTAAATTTTTAATTTTTTCAATAAATTTTTTTAAGCGAGTTTCCTTAGCATCACTTACCAATACTAAAATACCTTCTTCAAAAAGTTTACTATCTTTTAAAAAGAAAAAAGAAATAAATAAGATAGAAAACAGCCCAATACTCAAACTGCCTACCATTGCTAAAATTGAATTTAATAGGTCAGGTATTGCATTTACGTTAAGTTTGGAGAGAATATCAGAATTTTGTAAGGTTTCTAAAATATTAATACCATGATTGGTTAAATAATCATGCGTTTCTTTCAATAAATCATTAAAATTCTCTTGTAATTCATTGTAATTTAACAATGCTAAATTTTCTCCTTGACTTTTTATTAAAGGTATAAATAGTGCGCCAATACCTAGTAAAATACCCAATAACAAAAACATAGTAACAATAACCGCAATCGTATTTTTAAATTTAAATTTGTCACGTAAAAATTTAACTACAGGTCTTCCAATTAATGATACAACTCCAGCTATAGCTAAATAAATTAGTACACTGCTAATTTTAAATAAGAAAAATAAGACCAAACAAACACCAACAATTATGGCTATTGCTTTTAAAATTCCATTACTTATTTCGTTTGCTTTTTGAGTCATATTACATTTTTAAAAATATTTTTCATTAAACTCTCTCAACTCAAG
This sequence comes from uncultured Kordia sp., assembly GCA_964608925.1. GTDB lineage: Bacteria > Bacteroidota > Bacteroidia > Flavobacteriales > Flavobacteriaceae. The sequence continues at coordinate 4,074 of CAZSQD010000061.1, read as the reverse complement.
GAGAGAGATGGGAAGCTTCAATTTATTCAAATTTAATATAAATATAGGAAAATTAAACCCTATTCATAGCTATTTGGTAGGGCTGTCATCCCAACAATTAAAAATCAAATATAGGTAAAAGAATACAATTTTAGGGAATACATTTTATAAAACCTTAAAGTTGTAAATAGCGCACATAAACTTGAAACTCCTAATAAAATCTCCTTATATTTGCCATTCATTATATTGTAATTATGAATACAGAACAAAATAGCGTATTACCTCCAAAAGGAAAACCAAAATGGTTGAAAGTTAAGTTGCCAGTAGGTAAAAAATATACTGACCTCCGTAAATTGGTAGATAAATATGATTTAAATACAATATGTACGTCAGGTAGTTGTCCAAATATGGGTGAATGTTGGGGAGAAGGTACCGCAACTTTTATGATATTAGGTAATATTTGCACTCGCTCTTGTGGTTTTTGTGGCGTAAAAACAGGAAGACCAGAAACAGTTGATTGGGATGAGCCAGAAAAAATTGCACGTTCTATAAAATTAATGAATATCAAACATGCAGTACTAACATCTGTAGATCGTGATGATTTAAAAGATATGGGAACCATTATTTGGACAGAAACCGTAGCCGCAATTAGAAGGATGAACCCTAATACTACGTTAGAAACGCTAATACCAGATTTTCAAGGTATAGAAAAGCATTTGGATAAAATGATAGCGGTTGCACCAGAAATTATTTCACATAATATGGAAACCGTGAAACGTTTAACTCGTGAAGTACGTATACAAGCAAAATATGAACGCAGCTTAGAAGTGTTACGTTACTTAAAAGCAAATGGACAACGCCGTACCAAAACAGGTATTATGTTAGGGTTAGGAGAAACTAAAGAAGAAGTAATAGAAACACTACATGATATTAAAAAAGCGAATGTAGATGTAGTTACTATTGGGCAATACTTACAACCCAGTAAAAAACATTTACCCGTACAACGTTTTGTAACTCCAGATGAGTTTGCAGAATATAAAAAAATAGGGTTAGAGCTTGGTTTTAGACATGTAGAAAGTGGCGCATTAGTACGTTCCTCTTATAAAGCACACAAACACGTATTGTAATTTTGAGCACAAAAATAAATATTGTCATCAATGGTTTTGGAAGAATTGGCAGAAATTTATTTCGCCTATTAATCAATCATCCAACCATACAAGTAGTAGTTATAAATGATTTGGCAGATGCTAAAACATTAGCACATTTATTAAAATATGATAGTATACATGGTGTTTGTACAAGTGAAATTTCAAGTATAAAAAATGCAATAGTAGTAAACGGAAACGCCATTCCGTTAACCAATGAAAAAGCGATAGAAAAACTAAACTGGAAACCTTATCAAGTTGATTTTGTAGTAGAAAGTACAGGTAAATTTAAAACCAAGAGCCTGTTAGAAAACCACATTAAAAATGGCGCTAAAAAAGTAATTTTATCAGTTCCACCAGCATCAGATGCTATAAAAATGGTAGTTTTAGGTGTAAATGAGCATATTTTAAATGATAGTGATACTCTAATTTCCAACGCTTCATGTACTACAAATAATGCTGCTCCCATGATAAAAGTGATGAAGGAGTTGTGTGAGGTGCAACAAACCTATATTACTACAATACATTCTTTTACTACCGATCAAAGTTTACATGATCAACCGCACAGAGATTTACGTAGAGCGCGTGCCGCAACACAATCCATAGTGCCCACAACAACAGGAGCTGCAAAAGCATTAACAAAAATTTTTCCAGAATTAGAGAATAATATTGGTGGGTGCGGTATACGAGTACCTGTAGCAGATGGGTCATTAACAGATATTACTTTTATTGTAAAAAACGATGTCACCATAGCTCAAATTAATAATGCCTTTAAACAAGCAGCAGCAACCACTTTAAAAGGCATTTTAGCATATACTGAAGATCCAATAGTTTCAGTAGATATTATAGGTAACCCGCACTCTTGTACCTTTGATGCTCAATTAACGTCAGTAATTGGGAAAATGGTAAAAATTGTAGGTTGGTATGATAATGAAATAGGGTATAGCAACAGAATTATTGACTTAATAAGCTATTTAAAATAAAAGTACTATCTTTATTTTTAAATAATAAAAACGTAATTACTTTAAAGTTTTTATATTTTGAAATAACCATGCTATACCATGAAAATAAAATACCTACTTTATATATACCTATTTTTAAATACAGCCTTTGTTTTTTCGCAAACAGATAACGAAATAGAAGATATTATTTATGATAATTTAGAAAAAGCAAAAGATTTAAAAAGAATCCTTGATTTTAATGAAGCCCTAAATTTATGTAACAAAGCCCTTTCTTTAGCAAATGAAATTGATAATGATGAGTATGAAGCTAAAACGTACCAACTTATAGGTGAAATATATTTAGAAAACAAGCAACATCAAGAAGCTTTACGGGAATTAAAAAAAGCATATCACATACAACAGAGTAATGATTTTTTAGAAGACTTAGCTAAAACTCAAAATACTTTAGGATTGATACATACGGAGCTTGAACATTATGCACAAGCAGAAAATTATTTTGATTCGGCAACTGCAATATATAAACGATTACAATTGAATAGTAGTAAAACTACCATTATTAAAAATAAAGGGAAGTTATATTTAAAAAAGAAAGCATACCATAAAGCTCATAAAATATTTAATCAAGCCTATAAATTGGCTAATAAGTTTCAATTAGAAACAACAAAAGCAGAAATACTACTCTATAACTCAAAAGCATTAAGTGGTTTAAACCAAAAAAAGAAGGCTATTGAAGAATGTCAAAAAGCAATACGGATAGGTGAAACTAATGGTATTGATTGGGTAGTTTCTGAAGGGTATCGTACCATAAGTCAAATTTATGAAAGTGATCATGATTATAAAAAAGCCTATCAAAATATTACGCTCCATAATAAATTGCAAGACAGTTTATATGATATTAATAAGGTACGTTTAACAGCAGAAGAATCTGCCAAATTAAATTTTGCAGATCAAGACCGTTTATTAGAGCAAAAAGAATTAATTATACAGCAAAACAAAGAGCAATTTAAACAAAATAAAATAATGACTGCTTTAGGGATTGCTTCCTTACTTTTATTTTTAATGTTTTTGTCATTTTTGTATTACAGTAACCAAAAAAGAAAAAAAGCAAATAAATTACTAAAAAATGCCAATGAAGAACTGTTGGTAGCAAAAGAAACCGCAGAATTAGCTACCAAAGCAAAAGCTAATTTTTTATCAACCATTACACATGAGTTAAGAACACCATTATTTACGGTAACAGGTTTAACAGATTTGTTATTGGAAGAAAACCCAACACCTGCACAAGAAGGGCATTTAAAATCGTTGCGTTTTTCGGGAGATTATTTATTAAATTTTATTAATGATATTTTAGATGTAAATAAAATAGAAGCAAATAAAATTGAATTAGAGTATATACCATTTAATTTAAAATCTCACACAAAAAAAGTAGTATATGCCCTCAATAAATTAGCTAAAGATAATGGTACCGAATTACATTTTATTTTTGAGGAAAGCATTCCTAATATGGTGCTGGAATAATCCTTACGTTTATCGCAAATACTATTTAATTTAATAAATAATGCTATAAAATTTACTAAAAATGGTGATGTAACTCTACATATCACAAATCAAAATACAACCGCATTAAATACCACATTGTTGTTTGAAGTTATTGATACGGGTATTGGTATTTCTTATGAAAAGCAAGAAACTATTTTTGAGAGTTTCTCTCAAGGATCTGTACAAATTAACCGTAAATATGGAGGTACAGGATTGGGATTAACTATTGTAAAGAACCTATTGGAATTAATGAGCAGTGAAATTAAGCTAAAAAGTGTGCCAAATAAAGGCACTACTTTTTATTTTGAAATAGCTTTTGAAGTTGCACAAGATGAAGTAGTTGATATTGCAGCAGATAAAGAGCCTACTACTAATTTAAAATTACTAGCAGGTAAAAATATTTTATTAGTAGAAGATGTAAAAATTAACCAATTAATTACTCAAAAAAC
>CAZSQD010000060.1:0-11336 GCA_964608925.1 uncultured Kordia sp. | reverse complement strand
TATGTACATTATATGATTCGTTTTGAAAACAATGGTAGCGCAGATGCTGTAAATATTGTAGTAAAAGATATTATAGATGTCGCAAAATATGATGTTAATACGTTGATACCACAACACGGTAGTCACTCTTTTGTAACCCGCATACGAGATAATAATACGGTAGAGTTTATTTTTGAAAACATCAATTTACCTTTTGATGATGCTAACAATGACGGTTATGTAGCTTTTAAAATTAAAACATTGGCAAGTTTAGTAGATGGTGATGTATTTGAAAACAATGCCGAAATTTATTTTGATTACAATTTCCCGATAATTACCAATGTAGCACAAACAACAGTACTATCAGTTTTAGCCATTTCTGATTATGAAATTGATGCTACTATAGCAATGCATCCCAATCCAGCTAATGAATTTGTAAAAATACAGTCCGTAAACAACTTAAAAGAAATTACGGTTATTGATATTAACGGTAGAGTATTACAAACAATAGTGGTTATTGGAAATCAGTTGCAAAAAGAACTTTCTATTTCAGATTTTTCAACTGGAGTTTACTTTGTAAAAGTAGTTTCAAACAAAGGACAACAAGTATTAAAATTAGTAAAAAAGTAGGCTTGTAATAATCATCTTATAAGAAATCCGTTAGTGTAAGCTAACGGTTTTTTTTTGTAGCAATTACCACCGTTATTAAAACTTAGGGTATAAATGTAAGTTGAACACGTCTTTGCGAATATTTTATTTTTCAGAAAATATGTGGCAATCTTTTCATCGGTTAATCAATACACTTTTTAGTTATACCGAGTTGGAGATTACCACGGTCGCAAAAAAAACACCTTAGTAAAGATGTTTATGTCGCAATTTTCCGTCAGTTCGAGTATATTATTGGTAACGCAGTGAAAAATAAAATGTATTAAGAACAAGGTTGTCAAATATACCAACAAGATTTACATTTCCAATAGATATTAGAGGAGGAACGGTAGTGGTTAGTGTTGAGCCTTTCCCAGACAATGCAGCTACGCCATTTACACCAAAACCATTAGTGCATAATATCTATAACAGCAATTAATATGGGTAATGGACCAGCACAACAATTAACAGGAATGTAAGTATTCTATTTAAAAAAATATTAAAATCCGTTAGTTTTACTAACGGATTTTTTTGTTATTTGTAATAACTTAATTTACTATTTAAATCAGACTAATGAAAACCTATATAGATCAACTACAGCGTGAAATTAAGTTGAATCAAACACCTAAGCGAATAGTTTCCTTGGTGCCATCACAAACTGAAATGTTACACGATTTAGGTTTAGAAAATAGTATTGTGGGTATTACAAAGTTTTGCATCCACCCCAAACATTACAAAAATACAAAACAAATTGTAGGCGGTACAAAACAGGTGCATTATGATAAAATAAGAGCATTAAAACCTGATGTTATTTTATGTAATAAAGAAGAAAACACTAAAGAAATGGTAGTGGAATTGGAGAGAATTGCACCTGTGCACGTTTCGGATATTTTTACGATAGCTGATGCTTTGGAGTTATTTGAACAATACGGTAAATTGTTTGATATTGAAGAAACAGCAATGAAATTACAAAGGCAATTAAAAGAAAAACAATCAGATTTTGAAGTTTTAGTAAAAGATATTTCTCGTAAACGTGTGGCTTATTTTATTTGGCGAAACCCTTGGATGGTTGCTGGAGGAAATAATATCATCAATCATCTTTTAGAAATAAATAGTTTTGAAAATGTGTTTAAAACAAAATCTCGCTACCCAGAAGTTAGTTTAGACGAATTATCAATACAAAACCCAGAATTTGTGTTGTTATCCAGTGAGCCATATCCGTTTCAAGAAAAACACATACAGGAAATGCAAGCAATTTTGCCAAATGCTAAAATAATATTAGTTGATGGCGAAATGTTTTCATGGTACGGTACACACCTTTTAAAAGCGTTTAATTATTTTCAAAAACTGCACAAAATTATTGGGAAGTAATTATTTAAATATAGTATGTGAAAATTTACTTTTTAGGACTATCACTTTATGATTAGCTGCCAAATTTAATTCTATTAATTTTTTGTTGTAAGCGCATCGCTTTGTATTGAGCAATAGTACTTAAAGCATTGTCTACAAATTTAAAATCGTACGCTTTTTCTTTTAAGCGTTTGCATTTTGTTTCTAATTTTTTAGTATATCTTTTAATTTCGGTTGAAGTTGGCATAGTTTCTAATTGTTTTAGATTAATGTATCTAAAGGTAATTAAAAACTACTGATAATCAGTAAGATAAAGTGTTAAAATATGATAAATCGCTCAAAATGTATCTTGAGCGATTTATAAAATAGGTATTACGATACAGTTTTTAATCTTTTATCGCTTACTATTTGTTGTCTTGTAAAGCAAATACTTTTTTTAATAATTCAGTAGACCTTGATGAAACTTTACTTCTAATTTCTTTTTCTTCAACAGTAATCATTTTATATACACCGTTTAATGCTTGACTAGTAACATAATCCGTTAAATTAGGATTTACATTTGCTGTAAAGGGTATTGCATTGTATTTGTTTATTAAGTTTGTCCAAATTTTATCAGCTCCAACTTTAGTAAATGAATTTTTAATAACAGGGTTAAATTTAGCATATAATGCCGTTTTTGTTTTTGATGTTAAGTATTGAGTAGCTGCGTTATCATTACCCATTAAAATATTTTTAGCATCATCAAAAGTAATGCCTTTTACAGCATTGATAAAAATAGGAGTTGCCTCTTTTACAGCATCTTCTGCAGCAGTGTTTAATATTTTCAAACCCTCATCGGCTAATTTACTTAAACCAATATCACGCAAGCCTTTATCTACTTTTTTTAATTCTTCTGGCAGTAAAATTTTCACCAAATTATTTTTATAAAAACCATCTTTAGCGGTTAGTTTACTTACTTGTTTGTCAATTCCTAAGTTTAGAGCTTCTCTTAAGCCCGAAGCAATATCAGCATTTCCTAAAATACTACCTGTTTGTTGTGGTAAATTATCTACTACTTGTTGCAATTCAGCACAACTTACAGCAGTAAAAAGTGTGGCAATTAAAATTATTTTTTTAATCATGGTGTTTGGGTTTTAAAATGAACTTCAAATTTACAAAATAACAAATCAATAAAAATACCAAGATTGAATATTTATTACTAAATTTAAAGTTAAAAATAATATATGAAAAATCAATCTTATGTTTTAGTAATAATTTTACTTTTTTTACTGGTTTCCTGTGGTAGTTTTACAGCACATCAAAAACAATTAATTACAAGTGCTACTGCTAATACGCCAATGCGTGTTTTTTTAATTAACAGCAAACAAGATTCTATTTTGTTACGTCAAAAAAGCACGCATATAAAACGCAATAGTAAGATGGCTAAATTGTTAGCCAAACGATTATTTGCTACGGTACGTGATAGTTTATCATTGGGTGTTGGTATTGCTGCGCCACAAGTGGGTATTTTAAAAAATATGATTTGTGTACAGCGTTTTGATAAAGAAAACTTTCCTTTTGAGTTTTATCTAAACCCCATTATTATCAAATATTCCATTAAAAAACGCCCATGTCCTGAAGGTTGTTTGTCAATACCCAATACAAACGGAACTACACAAAATAGAGCATTCACTATAACTATTGAGTATAATACTTTAAAAGGGGAGCATAAAAAGGAATTTGTTTCCGATTTTACCTCGGTAATTTTTCAGCACGAAATAGATCATTTAAATGGGATACTGTTTATAGATCATTTAAAAAAGGATATAGTAGATGATAACAATAAAAAAGCGCAATAGTTAATGATACTATTGCGCTTTTTTATGAAGATTAATTATTACCTACAAATAAGTAATAATTAACTTGTTAGAAGCTGCTTTAAGTTGTTCTGAGTTAGTCATGTTTCCGCCACCAGACCAGGTGTTAATAGCTCCAATACTTACGCCACGGCTATATGTAGACCCTAAAAAAGCAGCAGCATAAACTCTTACTTTTACAGTATACGTACCTGGTATAAAATTTTCAGTATAGGTGTAATTACCGGCATTCATTATACCCCCCACAATAACAAAGATACAATAACATAATATAGTAAATTGCCCGAAAACATCAATAAACAAAAGGGTTAAGAGTAATTTTGCCCGATTTTAAAACAAAATTAAAAGGTATTTTATTTACATTTAATTACAAGTTATATACCGGTTAATTACCTAATATATACCATTTACATAAAACTATATACCATTTTTACCCAATAACCCTGTATTAACTACCATACAGGGTTATTTAATGCGCTTTTTTGAGCATTTTAACGTACCACGCCATAAATATAGTATTTACCCCAACTACTTAACAAAACCAACCCATACAACACCATTTAAACACAATTACAATACCCTTAAAAACACACCAGTACCAACACATAAAAAAGCGTACCTTTTTGGGTTAGATGGACAGTTAGATGGACAAAAAACAGAAAAAAAAGACGTTATAAATAGGGTATAACTACATTTAAAGGGTGCATAATGCACAAAATAGCATCTATAAGTAGGGTGTAGCGACATAAAAAACAACTTTAAAAAACACATAAATAGCTAATAAAGAATCGTTTAACTTGTTTTTACTGTTTTTTGTTCCGTTACGCAAACCATAAGGGTATTAATACGGGTACTTTTCGGGTACTATTCCAACCGGATAACGCCAGTTACTAAAGCAATATTTAGTATTTCATCATTAGGTATATCAAAAGGATCATAACTTGGGTTGTCAGAAATTGCAGTTATGCACCCCTCTTGTTTACTTTTTTTAAGTCTTTTAATAAGTACACCCTGCTCACGTGTAGCAATAACGTGTACTTTATTCCATTGCAAAAAACTATCAGAGTTTATCATTTTACAAGCCACTACATCCCCACTATTGTATTTAGGATACATTGAGGATCCTTTAACACGTATCATAAAATCTACATTTGTAAAATCAGGCACAACATAGCGATCCATAATATCATTATCCATAATACGAATAGTACCACCGCCAAAACCCGCAAAAGCATCAACAGGTATTAATGGAATACTATTATTTAAGGGGTCAGAAGGGATAGTATTTTTCTTGAACATATCACCTTTACCTGTGCGAATCCAAACTTTGTTTACATTCTTATCTACTTCGCAAATTTTGTCTATAAACTTATCTGATAGTGATACTTTTTCATTTATAATTTGTGAAAACGAGGACTTTGTGTAGCCTAACAACAATGCTAACTCTTTATCATTATCTGCAAATTCTTGATATATCAACCACTTGCATAACTTTTTAACTCTCTGAATATTAGACATATGTAAATAATTTATAAATAAAGTTTATATTTTATAAGATTTAATCGAAATAAAGTTTATATATTTGCTTTAAATAACGAAACATAAACCACAATGAACAAACGTACGAAGAAAAATCAGAAATTCAATAGCCAAGTTATAAACACCCTTATTAAAAAACATGGGTTTACAGGTTATTACATACGCCAATGTTTAAAACGTGAGCGCAATAGCTTAACGTCCGACACTATCCGTAAGGAATACAGCCAATTAGTTAAAAAAGTAGAAAACGTATTAAATCAATAAGCTATGCGAAAAATTATAAAAAAATTTATCACACCTATAGTACAAGAAGTTTGTCATCAAGAAATAACTAAAATTAGTAAGAAGTTACATTCTGAATATGAGAGTCAAAAGCTTCAAAAAGAGAATTTAAAAGTATTTTCTGATCAGCTTCTTTTAAAGATTCTTCAGGTATTGGAAAATCAAGGTTGTCACGAATCTCACTCATAATGCCAAGATATTTTTTTTTAACAGTTTCATCTGAAAGCAACACCTTTTCAAGTACAGATAACCTAAAGGTTGACATAATTCTTTCAGTTTGATTTTTAAATTCATTTTCCATATCACTATTATTTTTAAAGTTGAAAGTTCAAATATAGTGATTATTAAGTGAGGTTTAACCTCTCCCGTCACGGCTTTGTGTGGTTTCGACACCACAGCGGGAACAAATAAAAACAATAAAAATTAACCCTATGTACGCACATCAAAACAACATACTGTCAATACCTGCGAAACTACTTTATCAAGATTGGGGATTGATGTCTGAAGCAAACTATTATAAAAAATGCACAAGAGGTAAATTAGTACGCACTAAAGAAGGTAAAGGTGCTGATAACCAAGCTTGGGTTTCTTATTATGATTTGCCAATAGAAATACAACAGCGTTGTATTAAAACCTTTGGAGATCCTGAAAAAGTAGTAGTACGTAATATTTTAGAAAACTACATTTTACCAGACACTAATGCTATCAATTTTTATGCACGACACAGTAAACCAAACGGACGCCCTTTGTCAGAAGAAAAACAACGAGAAAAAGCAACCAACGCCATTATTTTAAACGCTATTAAATTAGTATTTGAAGACAGAGGTGTAACGGCTAAAATGTTTGGTAAAAAGAAAACTTTAATTTGGCAAAATGTAAGTAATGCCGTTAATAATCTAAACCAAAAAAAGTGGCATTATAAACTACCGGGTAATCATCGTAAATTAAAACAACGATATCAAGATTACTTACAATATGGCTATGGTTTATTAATACACAAAGGCGAAGGAGCTACTAACGCTTCACGTATTAATAAAAATAATGGAGACTTCCTTTTAGCACAATATTGCTTACCAATAAAATTAACCATACCTGAAGTATTAGAGCGTTATGAGTTAGAACGTGTAAAAAAAGGATGGCCAACATTAAGCAACGGTTCTGTTTATAACTTTTTATACCAACCAGAGCGTGAGCGAATATGGACATTAGCACGACACGGTAAAGAAACCTACAGTAAAAAATACAAACACACCCTTACGCGTGAAAAATCTAATTGGTTTCCTAACTGCTACTGGGCAATTGATGGTACTAAGTTGGATTGGATTCACTTTTGGGATGATGCCTCAAACAAAATGGGAGCAAAATTAAAAATTGATGTCATGTTTGATGTCTATTCTGAAAAAATAATAGGTTGGGCGTTAAGTTTTACTGAAAGCCATGTAGAACACTTTAAGGCTATTAAAATGGCAGTTAATGAAGCCCAATGTCGCCCTTATTTTTTAACCTATGATAACCAAGGGGGGCATAAAATGAACCGTATGAAAACATTATACAATTCATTAGTTGCTGTTAATGGCGGTACGCATCACCCCAATAAAGCTAAGGAACACAGTAACCCTGCGGAAGGGTTATTTAATAGACTTCAAAAACAAGTAATAAACAAGTTTTGGTATTCCGATGGTCAAAGTATTACCGTAAAACGTGATGACAATAAGGTAAACATTGATTACATACTTAAAAATAAATCAGCATTAAAAACTGTGGAAGATTTATATGCAGCTTGGGAAACTGCAGTAGTTATATGGAACAATAAAAAACATCCACACTTTGAGCAAACACGTAATGAGGTATATCAACACGAAATGTTGCGTAAAGAAAACCTATCCATTTATGAAATAATGGATAAAATGTGGATAGACCAAAAGAAACGCCCAATACAATACAAATCTCACGGATTAGACTTCCGTTTAGGCGATAAAAAACACCAATTTGAAGTATATGATGCTGATGGTAATATAGACCTTGAGTTTAGGCGTAAAAACGTAGGTAAAAAATTCATTATTCGTTATGACCCTGATTTTTTAGATGGCTACATACAATTATGTACTAAAGATGAAAACGATAATATAATACACATTGCAAATGCTGAACCAAAACGAAAAATACAAGAAGTGCCAATATTAATGAATGAAGGAGATAAAGAACAATGGGCAAAAGATTACAAGGTTAGAGAAACCGAGTACAATAGAGATTTAGCAGATTTAGAAGCCTTATTAAACCGTACAGGTATTACTCCAGAACAAGAAATGGAGGATCAAGATTTACTTGTAAAATTTAAAGGAAACCTAAACAAAGTACAACGCAGTAAAATTGAAGCACAGGAAAATTTAACCAGTGCAGCATCAAGACTATAACCCTATGAAAAAATTACACAAAGAATTTATTGTAAACGAGCTTATTTTTTTAAAAGATAAGCAATCGGCTAACAAAGTAGCTGCACAAGCTAAAGTGTCATCGGCTACCATTAGCCAAATGATAAACCACAATTGGGATTTAATTCGTGATGAAATGTGGTTAAAAGTAAAAGTAAACCTAAATATTAATTGGTCTTGGGTAATTGCTGAAACTCAAAATTTAGAATTGATAAATGATTTGCTTTCAAAAACTCAAAAAGGAAGTATGAGTATTTGTATTGCGGATAAAGCTGGTTTAGGTAAAACTACAGCTTTTGAATATTACAAAAAAAGGCATAACAATGTGATCCTAATACGTTGTAAAAATTATTGGAGTAAAAAAAGTTTTGCGCGCCATCAATTAATTGCTTGTGGTTTAGAAGCAGGAGGTACTACTGAAGAAATGATTGAGCGTTTTCAAGACCATTTGGCACAACAAATTAAGCCAATAGTTATTTATGACCAATATGACAAACTAAAAGAACCGCAAAAGGATTTGTTTATGGATTACTATAATGAATTAGACGGTTACTGTGGTTTTGTACTGTCGGGTGTTCCTGCGCTAAGAAAACAAGAAGAAAACGGCTATAAGCGCAATAAAATGGGGTATCGTGAACGCTTTAGTAGGTACGGCAGTAAGTTTATTAACCTAAATAAGTACAACCTTCAAGATGTTGGTAAAATATGTATTGCAAATGGCATTAGTGATAAAGAAATTATTGAAGATGTATTTGAAAACAGTTTAGGTGATGGTAGACGTATTAAACGTGAAATTGAAAAGTATTTTTTAACACAAGCAGAAACGATTGTATAAATGGAAGTAAAAAAAGCATACAGCTATGCTGATATTGAAAAAATTAACTTTAAAACAATAAAAGTTTCTGAAAAATTCCAAAAACATTGGGGTCAAGTAGAGCGCTCTGGATCAATATTATTATATGGTAGTTCAGGACACGGTAAAACCACCTACGCAATGCAAGTAATGAAAGATATATGTGCATTTCAAAAAGTACACTATAATTCAGCTGAAGAGGGAATAAGAATGAGTTTTAAGAGATCATTAAAATTAAACAATATGAAATCGGTACGATCAAAATTTACATTTTCAAAAGAAAAATATGATGATATGGTATTGCGACTTCGTAAAAAACGCCAACCCAAAGTAGTAATTGTAGATAGCGTTCAGTATTGTTTTAAAGGAAAAAGAGATACAGACTACTATAATTTAATAGAAGAATTTGATACTACTCTTTTTATATTTCTTTCACACATGGCAAAAGGTGAACCAAAAGGATCAATTGCAGATGCCATACGATGGGATTGTCAAAACCGAATTCTAATAAAAGATTTTAAGGCATACATAGAAAAATCAAGATGCGGTGCTGATGAAACTGAACCTTACATCATTAATAAAGAAAAAGCAGCAGAACGAGAATTGAAACTATTAAAACACGGATAAATGAAAACACAAGTAATATTACTCCTACAACAAACACCACAGCAATACAATGATATGGTATTAAACCTGTGGATGTCATGGTGCCAAAATACCACACAATCAGATCTAAGTTGGCAACGCGCAATGATAAGCAAGCCTTTGTTTAATTGGTGGCAACTGGAACTCATAAAATTAGAAGCGCAGTTTTTACAAGAAATTGACCCCTTTAGCGAGGTGGTATGTAAAGTAACCGCAAAAGATTTATATGATGATTACACCATCAAAATTATGAACCGATATTCCAAACCTTTAATCAAAAAAGCAAATGAGCCAATCACAGTTACAAACAAAAATTAAGGAGTTAGAAAATTGGCTATTGGCCAATGCCACTCACCCCGATTATCAAACCGTATTAAAAGATAAAATCAACCTTCAAAAACAAGTAGTCAATGCACAATGAAACCACACAAAATAGGATTAATCAACTGTATGACGTTTGCGCCTATGTACGCATTGAAAAAAAAGTATTAACCCTTGGCGAAAAGATGTTGGTAAACCAAGAACGTGCGCACTTAATGCGTCAAGAACCTGAACCATATAAAATACCACCACACATAGAGCTTAAAGTACAAGTGATTACAAAAACAATAAAAGAAACCTTTTGGCAACGTCCAGATTATATATAAACCATAAATAACAAATAAAATGAGCACATTAAAATTAGCAGATTTATCTCCAGAACAAAAAAAACAATTACTAAAGGAGGCAAAACAAGAAGCGCATCAAGAAAAAGAAGCACAGCAAGAAAACCGCAAAGCCTATAAGCAATTGGTGGGCGAAGTTGTGCCAAAATTCTTTGATACTTTAATTACCCAATCTCAAGCATTAGCACGCACAAAATTAGAGATATTTCAAGGGTTGAAAGATTTAATTGAACTCAAAAAAGAAGCATACGGCGTAAAAGCAAACCAACAAAGCCACTCCTTAACTTCTGATAACGGAAGGCAAACTATTAAAATAGGCTACCGTGTAAATGACGGTTGGGATGATACCATGCACGCAGGTATTGACAAGGTGAATCAGTTTTTAGGCTCATTGGCCACTAATGATGATACTCGAAAGTTGGTAAAAACAATCAACCGTTTATTGCAAAAAGATGCCAACGGAAACCTAAAAAGCAACCGAGTTTTAGAGCTTGAAAAAATTGCTGAAGATTACCATAGTGATCTGTTAAATGATGGTATTGACATCATCCGTAAAAGTTGGAGCCCTTTAAAAAGTTGTTACTTCATTGATGCCATGATTTTGGACGGTACTGGCAAAAAACAAAACGTACCATTAAGCATAACCTCGGTTGATTTTCCAAAAGGATCACCCGAAATAAACTTCATTTAATATGTGGATCTTTATAATAGTGCTTCTTGCAATAATAGCAGTATCAGATGACTAAAATAAAAAACAAGCCTACCACCCCGAACAATAGTAAGGGTGGTAAAATTAAACCCGTAATGCGTTCCAACTTTGATTTTGCAAACAAGCAACACGCATATATTTTGAGTTTATGTATTCAATACGGATGGTCCAGTATTCATAAAAATACAGGGCGTGAAATTGCCGATTTAAAAGCGCTTGATAAATGGATGCACACCAATAAATGCCCCGTACAAAAACCATTGCTTAAAATGGATAAGCAAGAAGTAAGCAAGGTTATTGTGGCATTAGAGCAAATGGTAACTAAAAAATATTAGATGCCCACAAAAACAACAAAAACAAGTGTTGATTGTCCGCACAAAA
>CAZSQD010000059.1:0-11374 GCA_964608925.1 uncultured Kordia sp. | reverse complement strand
TATTCCCATTTTTAACCCAAAGTGTAGTTGATGTTGGTATAAAAAACCAAGATGTACATTTTATATACCTCATTTTATTTGCGCAATTGGCATTGTTTGTAGGTAGGACAGCAATTGAAATTATACGCAGTTGGATATTGTTACATTTAAGTACCCGTATTAATATTTCCTTAATTTCGGACTTTTTTATCAAATTAATGAATCTCCCCATTTCATTTTTTGATACCCGTATGACAGGGGATATTTTACAACGTATAAATGACCACAAGCGTATAGAGCGTATTTTAACCACATCCTCATTAAGTGTACTGTTTTCAATGGTTAACTTATTGGTGTTTAGTGTAGTGTTGGCGTATTATAGCCTTCAAATATTTGCTATCTTTTTAATAGGTAGTTTTTTGTACTTTTTATGGATTGTTATCTTTTTAAAGAAACGTAAAGATTTAGATTACAAACGGTTTTCGCAAGTAAGTGAGGAGCAAAGTAAGGTTATTGAACTCATTAATGGTATGCAAGAAATTAAATTGCATAATGCCGAAAAGCAAAAACGGTGGAGTTGGGAATACCTGCAAGCACGTTTGTTTAAAATATCCATTGAGGGGTTGGCATTGGAGCAATACCAAAGTGTAGGTTCTGGTTTTATTAACGAGGTGAAAAATATTTTAATTACCGTACTTTCTGCTAAATTGGTAATTGATGGCGATATTACCTTGGGTATGATGTTGGCAATTACTTATATTGTTGGGCAGTTAAACTCGCCTATTGCGCAACTTATTAATTTTATTAAAGAAGTGCAAGATGCTAAAATATCATTAGAGCGTTTAGCTGAAATACACAATAAAGAAGATGAAGAGCAACAAGATGAAGATAAAATTACGGAAATAGCAGAAAATTTAGACATTCAATTGAATCAAATTTCGTTTAAATACATAGGGTCAGACCAACTGGTATTGGATAATTTAAATTTACAAATACCTGCCAATAAAATAACGGCAATTGTGGGTACAAGCGGTAGCGGAAAAACAACGCTAATGAAATTACTCTTAAAGTTTTATGAACCGCATACAGGAGAGTTGAAAATTGGAAACCACAATTTAACGAATATTTCTCAAAAAACATGGAGAGGTAAATGTGGCGTAGTCATGCAGGAAGGCTATATTTTTAGTGATACCATAGCCAATAATATTGCAGTTGGTGTAGATTTTGTGGATAAACAAAAATTAGCACATGCAGTACACGTAGCCAATATTCAGGAATATATTGAAACCCTACCACTGTCTTACAATACTAAAATTGGTATGGAAGGCGTGGGTTTAAGTACGGGTCAAAAACAACGTTTATTAATAGCAAGAGCGGTATATAAAAACCCTGATTATTTATTTTTTGATGAGGCAACCTCTGCTTTAGATGCCAATAATGAAAAAACCATTATGGAAAATTTAAATTTATTTTTTAAAAATAAAACCGTTGTAGTTATTGCACATCGTTTAAGTACCGTTAAAAATGCCGACCAAATTGTGGTGCTGGAAAAAGGAAAGATTGTAGAAATGGGTAATCATAAAACTTTAGTAGCTAAAAAAGGAAATTATTACCATTTGGTAAAAAACCAATTGGAATTAGGGAAGTAAAGAATGTCAGTTCGAGCGCAGTCGAGAACTAATGATTGCAATACGTTTTGTAATAAAAATATTGAATAATACAGTAAAATGCCAAAAGAGAACAAACACCTACAAAAAATAGAATTGCGTAGTGAAGAAGTGCAAGAAATTTTAACCAGAGTGCCACATTGGATGATACGTTGGGGTAATGTATTGTTTTTATGTTTAATAATGCTATTGTTATCCATTTCATGGTTTGTAAAATACCCTGATATTATTACAGGTAATGCTATTTTAACCACCAACATACCGCCACAAAAAGAATATGCTAAAGTTACCGCAAAATTACAATATTTATTAGTAGATGATAATACAGCCGTTTTAAAAAATACGCCCATTGCTATTTTAGAAAACACCGCAAATTATAAAGATATTTTTTATTTAAAACGATTAATTGATACCATAAAAGTAAATAATAAAGATTTTAATTTCCCTATTGATAGTATGCCTATGCTGTTTTTAGGAGATGTGGAAACTCCATTTGCGTTATTTGAAAATAGCTACATACAATATCGTTTAAATAAGGATTTAGACCCATTTCAATATGAAAATCAAATAGGAGTGGTTACGGCATCTGAATTGAAATTGCGTTTGCAAACTTTACAATCACAACGCAGTTTGTATGCTTCGGAAATGAAATTTAAGAAAAAAGATTTAGCACGCTACCACACCTTGTTTAAAAAAGGGGTTATTGCAGCGCAAGAGCACGAAAAAAAGCAATTAGAATACTTGCAAGCACAACGTAATTATAAAAATATAAACAGTTCTATTTCGCAAATGCGAGAGCAAGTGAATACTAATGAAAAAACAAATATTGGTAATAGTATTAATCAAACTCGTCAGGAAATTAAATTATTAAAAGACGTTATTCAGTCGTTTAATCAATTAAAAAACAGCATTACCAATTGGGAATTGCAATATATTTTTCAAAGTAAAATAGCAGGTACCGTTTCTTTTTTAAAATATTGGACGGTAAACCAAACCGTAAATGTAAGAGATTTGGTGTGTACGGTTATCCCTACGGAACATAAAGGTTTTATTGTAAAAGCAAAAGTACCCTCATTAAATTCAGGAAAATTAAAAATAGGTCAAAAAGTACATATCAAACTTCAAAATTATCCCGAAACCGAATTTGGGATGTTGGTGGGTACAGTAAAAACCATATCCAGTATTCCTGATAGTGAAGGGTTTTACTTGTTAGATATACGTCTTAATGAAGATACATTAATCACAACCTATAAAAAAGAGTTAATATTCAAACAAGAAATGTTAGCATCTGTTGAGGTAATAACAGAAGATTTACGTTTGTTAGAACGTTTCTTTTATCAGTTTAGAGAAATCTTAAAACGAGAATAAAATATTGAAAAAAAAATCCTTTTTGGCTATTGCCCCGTAATTAACACCCTTTCACAAACGTAACTAACCCGTCAATCACTTCTTGTTGGTTTTCAATGTGGCTCATGTGACCATCTGGAAGAATTATTTTTTTAACATTGGTGTTTTCAACTTGTTTTAAAGCAGCTTCATAATTTAAAATAGGATCTTTTTCTGCAATAAACATCAATTTAGGATATGGTGAAAAATTAAGCAATACCTCTAAATCCTCTCTAAGCTTCATCCCTTCTTGAGCGGCAATATAACCTTGTAATGGCGTTTTTAAAGCTTCTTTTTTAACTTGTTTAATTTCCGAAGCAAATATAGTTCTACTCTTAGGACGGAATAGATTACTGATGGACATGCGTACCAAATTACTATAATTAGTATGCACTGCTTTTATAGCTCTGGTACGTAACATTTTACGCTCATCATTATCCGCATGTGTGGTTGAATTTAATAACACCAACCCTTTTATGGCATCTGGAAATATTTTTGCTAACGCTAACGCTACATAACCTCCCATTGAGTGCCCTACCAATACTACTTTCCGAACCTTTACATGATTTAAAACAACCTCTACTACTTCCGCCATCAACTCCATAGTATGCACATAACCCAAACATTCGGTTTGTCCGTGTCCTAATAAGTCAATTGTAATTACACGATTTCGTTTCAATAAATGTGGTAAAAAAGTAGCCCACATGGTTGAATTTTCTAAAAAACCATGTAGTAAAACAATTGCGGTTCCTTTACCTTGATCGGTATATGATATTTTTGAACCTTTGTAATTAATGTATTGCATTAAGGATACGTGTTTTTTGAACTGAAATAGATTATTTTGCAGCGTCTTTTTTATATCCTCTATAAATAATATAGCTTACTAAAGCTACTAAAATATAAGGCACTGCCATTAAGTAAACAATCCCGTCATTAATACCTTCTGCAAGAGATTGATCATCCATACCTTCTAATTGCGCTCTACACATAGCACATTGAGCCGTAAGGCTATATGCCGTAAGCCATAAACTAAAGGCTAATAAATATTTTTTATACATAATAAGGTGCTATCATTAAATACACCACAACTCCAGTAATGGCTACATATAACCAAATAGGAAATGTGATTTTTGCTATTTTTTTATGCTTATCAAAACGTTTTGCTAATGCTTTAATGTAGGTTATTAACACTAAAGGTATCACCGCAATTGACAATACAATATGCGTAATTAAGATAAATAAATACACATATTTTATAGTTCCCTCTCCTCCAAATTTGGTAGACTCTGACGTCATGTGATACGCAAGATACAATACTAAAAAACAAACTGACAATGCTATCGCCAACTTCATTAAGCGCTCGTGTGTGGTTTTGTTTCCTTTTTTTATTTGGAGTACCGCTACTACTAAAATAATGGCAACACAGCCGTTTATAGTGGCGTAAATTGGCGGCAAAAAGGTTAAAGGCTGCACACTATAACCCATTTTAGGTAAATTAACACCAAATAGAGCTGCAACTGCTAACGGAATTACAATAGATAAAACCCACACCCATTTGTTGTATTTTTTTTCAATGTCGTTTTGCGTACTCATTACTCTTTCAATAGCTTTAAAATATCCTGTTTTAATTCGGTAATTTGATGATTGGTTTTATCTATAATTTCACCTGTTTCATCTTTACGTGTTCCTGCAATACCACGGTAACACAAAATAGGGTTTCCAAACTCATCTTTCCTAGATCGGATGTATCCGTTTTTATCTACTAAAGCAAACATACCTGAATGTTCAAAACCTCCTGGTGCTTTATCATCCATAGCTGCATATAAATTAAAACCCTTATTGGCTAATGCCATAATTTCATTAGGGTTACCTGTTAGCATTTGCCAATTTTTCATGATAATTGCATATTCTTTTTGGTATGCTTTTAATACTGATGGTGTATCATTTTTTGCATTTATAGTAAAGGAAGCTATTGCAAAATCAGCATCATTGCTAAAAGTTTTTTCAATTTCAGTCATGTTTTTAGTCATGATAGGGCAAATAGTTGGGCAGGTAGTAAAAAAGAATTCTACTACATATACTTTTCCGTTAAAAAAATTATTACTTACCGTTACACTATCTTGATTTATAAATTGAAAGTTAGGTACTTTACCAAATTTTACTAATCCTGAATCTTTATTTTCTGATAAATCTTGATGCACTCTATTCATCCTATCTTCTTTTACCACTCCTCCGTTTGATAGTTTATCAGCTATTTTAGGTATCGCATAAATACCAAATACTAAAATGATAAAACTGATACCTATGTATGATTTATTTTTCATCATCATCATTATTTTTTTTCTGATTAATTTTCAAGAATGAATCTCGCCTATTTACGGTATAATTGTTTTTGGTAGCGGCTTTGTATTCAAACAATAAAATGGTAACATCATCATCCATTTCTTTATGTAAAATAGCAATAGAAGTAGCGTTATACCCTTTTGCTTGTACAATACTTTTATTTTCTTTAGAGTAACGTAATCGTTGATCCTTATCAACAATAAACACATAATCGCTTCCTAAATTAGCATCTAATTTTAATGGTGAATTTAAACTTTTAAATGCGCTTTTTATTGTTGCTGGAGTACCATAAGCAAACTGCCACTTACTAATTTCAGTATACCTATTTAGTTCCGTTAGTACTTCGTTAATTTTTCCTTTTGCCGAGTTTGGCAAGAGCATCATCATTTGAAAATCGGTATCATAGCTATGTAACCCTTTATAAATTTCTTCATGTAAGTTATATACATTTATTTTTCGGGTAGATAAATCATCTCCTAAAAACCCTAAAATGGTAGTTTTTCCTTTTAAGGTAACTGGCTTACCTTCAATTGTAGTAAATCCTGTAATTGACAATGGGTTGTTAATAGCAATAGATAAGGTATTAAAATTGGTAATACCTGTTGCAAAAAAGATGAAAATAAAAATGGGTAAGATGAAAAGTGCCCCTAATATTAAATTTTTTTTATTCAGCATGATAAAATTGTCTGTTAGATTACAAAAATAAAAAAGACGGCTATAATAACCGTCTTCTTTTCAATAAATTTTATGTTTTTGTTTTAGAAATCTCTTGTTATGAAAGAATTACTCATAATTTCATAGATGTAATTTCCTTCTGATAAAAAGATAAAAGTAATATATGCAATAAAGAAAACTCCTGTCCAAACTACGGAACGTCTCATCCATTTTGCCTCACCGTCCATGTGCATGAATGACCAGGTAATGTAATACGCTTTATAAATAGTTAATAAGATAAAAATCCAGTTTAATAATTTCAATCCTGCAATGCTATTTTCTACTAAAAAAGCAGGTTTTATTAATCCTAAAATAACTTCTACAATAGTTACTACGGATAATAAACCAAATACCCACCAAATTTTACTGATGTTGTTTTTAGGTTTTATTAAATTGAAAAAGAAAGGTTGTATTTCGTGTGCCATTATATATTGTTTTATCGTTAAACGATTTGTTTTATTTTTATTCTATTTAACCATAAAGTAAAATGCCAGATGGTTTTTTTGAGCTATCGCCCCACAATTTATACTAAGTAGAAAAAGGTAAATACAAATACCCAAACTAAATCGACAAAGTGCCAGTATAAACCAACTTTCTCTACCATTTCATAATGTCCTCTACGCTCATAAGTACCTAATACTACATTGATAAATACAATGATATTAAAGATTACTCCTGAAAATACGTGAAAACCATGAAAACCTGTAATAAAGAAAAAGAAATCAGCAAATAACGGATGTCCGTATTCGTTTTCTTTTAAGTTTGCGCCTTCAACTGTTTTTACTCCTGTTTTTAAAGCAGCAATAGATGCGGCTCTATCCAATACTGTTTTCTCTCCAGCTTCGGTTAACTGTTGCGTTCTAATTCTTAAGTCTGGTCTTGCTGCAAAAGATTTAGTTACATCTTCCATTGTGTATGTTGGCAAAGATCCTTCTTTTACAAACCATAAACCTTTACTACTTTCATGTTGTGTACGCTCATGATTACCTGCAACTACAAATTCATTTAAAGCAACTCTGTGCCCTTCTGCATCTGTAAATTGAATAATGTTACCCGACTGTGTTTTTACTGCTCCATAAGAACCGTTAATGAAGTTTTTCCATTCCCACGCTTGTGAACCTACAAAAATTGCGCCTCCAATAATGGTTAAAAACATATAAAAAGTAACTTTCTTTTTATCCATTTTATGACCAGCATCCACCGCCATAACCATAGTTACTGATGAAAATATCAACACAAACGTCATCAATGCAACGTATAACATTGGTGCATCTACACCATGTAAAAAAGGAAAGTGATTGTATACTTCATCGGCTATTGGCCATTCTTGAATGTATTTGAATCTTGAAAATCCGTAAGAAATAATAAAAGCGGAAAAAGTTAATGCATCTGATAAGATGAAAAACCACATCATCATTTTACCATAACTTATCCCAAAAGGTTTTCCTGCGCCTTTACTAGTATCATGCCCAGTTATAACTGCTGTAGCTGCCATATTTAATTTTTAATTGTAGTTAATTTGTAATAATTCTCAAAAATAAGCATTTTTATTATTTCACGAAATAGAAAAATAAAAACAAGTACACCCAAAGGAAATCTAAAAAGTGCCAAAACATAACTCCGAGCTCTAAACCCAGTGTATTACCGACATTGTATTTCTGTTTATAATGGTTATAAATTACAATCAGTAACACAATTACCCCAGAAAACAGGTGTAATAAGTGCAATAATACCAAAACATACAGAAAAGACATCACTACATTACTAGTAGGGCCCGTAAAATTATACCCATACACATTTAAAATATGACTAAATCCTGCAAATTGCAACGCAATAAAAGAAATCCCTAAAACTAAGGTAACCAATAATAATGATAACCCTAACTTTTTATTATTATTTTGGATTGCTGTTTTTGCAAAATGAATAGTAACACTACTAATAATAATCACAATAGTACTCCAAAATAACATGGGCGGAATTTGAAAATCTTGCAACCAATCTGGTCTTGATTTACTAACCACAAATGCACTGGTTAATCCCGCAAAGGTCATAAACATACTAATCATACCAAACCAAAGCATTGTTTTCTTTGCTTTAGCAGTCTTTTCTTTTAGAGTTCCCTGAGTTAAATCCATCTTTTATTATTGTAAAAATTTATCAATTACGTACACTATTTGCACTAAGGTAATATATGATACACTTGCCAACATTAATTGACGAGCGGTTTTATTGTCCATTTTTTTATACAGCAATATGGCGTAGTACAACATCCCTAAACCAAATAAAAATACAATTACTGCTGCTATTACTGATAATTGCAACGCTCCCGTAAATCCAAAAACAGGTATAATGGATGCTATTATAGTCCATAAGGTGTACATAATAATTTGCGAAGCGGTCCCTTTATCTTGCTTCCCTGTTGGTAACATAAATATTTTTGCTTTTGCATAATCATCATATAAAAACCAACCGATTGCCCAAAAATGTGGGAATTGCCATAAAAATTGCATTAAAAAAAGCGTTCCTGCTTCCATACCAAAATCATTAGTAGCAGCTACCCAACCCAACATAAAGGGGATTGCCCCTGGGAAAGCGCCTATAAAAACTGATAATGGTGTTTTTGTTTTTAATGGTGTGTATAAACTTACATACATAAAGATAGAAACCGCACCAAACATTGCCGATTTCGGATTTATTAAATACAACAACACCAAACCTAAAACCGTAAGTGTTACCGCAATTACCATAGCTGTACGTACCGACATATTACCCGAAGGTATGGGTCTTGTTTTGGTGCGATCCATCAACTTGTCAATATCTACCTCTAAAACTTGATTAAACGCGTTAGAAGCACCTACCATACAGTAACCACCAATTGCCAACATAAGCAAGGTTATGAAATCAACATCCTTACCTACCGCTATTAAATACCCAGCAACCGAAGAAAACACCACACTCATAGATAACCTATGCTTGGTGATTTCTTTAAATAATTGAATGCTATTTGGTTTTGTAATATTCAAAATATGTATACTAAATTTTCGACTGCAAAATTAGTGTTTTTATTTGGATGATGTGAACAATGCGCATAAAAAAACCGCTAACTTAAAAGTTAGCGGGTTTTATATATACTTGTTCTATTTAACTTACGCTAAAGAAACTCTTTTAAATCCTGTTACAGTAACATCACCATACGTTTTTACGTAATCAGCAACACTCTTTTTAGCGTCTTTAATAAACTCTTGATCTAATAAACATTGCTCTAAATCTAAAGTAGTATTATCAGCAACAAAACGTTCCATTTTACCTGGTAAGATTCTATCCCAAATTTGCTCTGGTTTCCCTTCAGCTTTTAATTGTGCTTTAGCTTCTTCTTCTGCTTTAGTCATAACTTCTGGAGTTAATTGAGACATAGAAATATATTGAGGTACGTTTTTTAAAGTTTTACCTAAACGTCCTAATTCAATATTATCTTTTTCAATAACTGCAATACGTGCTTCAGTTTCTGACGCTACAAATGCAGGATCAAAATCTTTATACGTTAATGAAGTTGCTCCCATTGCCGCAGCTTGCATTGCTAAATCTTTACCCAACACCTCAGCGTTATCAACTTTTGCTGAAAAACCAACTAAAGAAGCAATTTTGTTACCAACGTGAATATAAGAACCTACATAAGCAGCTTCTAATCTCTCAAAACCTCCTATTTCTAATTTCTCTCCAATTACACCCGTTTGCTCCACTAACTTTTCAGTTACTGTCATACCTTTATATTCAGCAGCTAAAAATTCTTCTTTAGTATTGAAGTTTAAAGCCATTGTAGCAAAATCTTTTGCTAAAGCAACAAAATCACCATTCATTGCAACAAAATCAGTTTCACAGTTTAAAGAAACAACAGCTCCAGATGTAGCATCGTCATTTACAACAGCAATAGCTGCACCTTCTGTAGTGTCTCTATCTGCTCTTTTTGCAGCAACTTTTTGTCCTTTTTTACGTAAATAATCAATAGCAGCCTCATAGTTTCCTTTTGCCTCTACTAAAGCTTTTTTACAATCCATCATACCTGCACCTGTAGCATCTCTTAATTTTTTTACTTCAGCTGCTGTAATTTTTACAGTTGTACTCATAATATTATGTTTTAATCGCGGGAAATTTAGTGGTTAAACCATTCCCATATTTTAGTAATAAAAAAAACGGTTCATTGACTTTTGCAACAAACCGTTTTTTAAAAAATTGTTATTATTTTGTTGCAGTTTCGTCAGCTTTTGGAGCTTCCGGTGTTGCTTCTGCTTCTACCTCAGCTTTTGGAGCTTCAGCTTTCACTTCTTCCTTTGGAGCTTCTGTTTTAGCTTCAGCCTTTGGAGCCTCTTTTTTAGCTTCTTTTTCTGATTGTCTATCAGATAAACCTCCAGCAACAGCACCAGTTACATAACTTAATACTTTGTCAATAGATTTAGATGCATCATCATTTGATGGTATTACAAAATCAACCTCTCTTGGGTCAGAGTTTGTATCCACCATTGCGAAGATTGGAATGTTTAATTTTTGCGCTTCTTTAATTGCGATGTGCTCTCTTCTAATATCAACAACAAAAAGTGCTCCTGGAAGGCGAGTCATATCAGAAATAGAACCTAAATTCTTTTCTAATTTTGCTCTTAAACGATCTACTTGTAAACGTTCTTTTTTAGATAAAATATTGAACGTACCGTTCTTTTTCATTTTATCAATAGAAGACATTTTCTTAACCGCTTTTCTAATGGTAACAAAATTTGTTAACATTCCTCCAGGCCATCTTTCTGTAATATAAGGCATGTTTACTGCTGCAGCTTTATCTGCAACAATATCTTTTGCTTGTTTTTTGGTAGCAACAAATAATATTTTTCTACCTGACGCAGCAATTTTGGCCATCGCATTACCTGCTTCTTCCATTTTTGCTGCTGTTTTGTATAAATTGATAATGTGAATTCCATTACGCTCCATATAAATATACGGTGCCATATTTGGATCCCATTTACGAGTCATGTGTCCGAAATGCACACCTGCCTCTAATAATTCTTTAACTTCTATGTTATTTGCCATTTTTGTAATAGTTTACGTTCTTCGTTGTTAGCAATAATTTTTTACAATTATTTAGATGCTAAACTTACCTTTGGTTGTACCCAAAGTAACGACAACATGATTTTTAAATTTAATAATACCAATAATATATTGATATATCCAATATTAACGTTTCGAGAATTGGAATTTTTTACGCGCTTTTTTCTGTCCGAATTTTTTACGCTCAACCA
>CAZSQD010000058.1:0-11382 GCA_964608925.1 uncultured Kordia sp. | reverse complement strand
ATAACTTCTTAAAAGTAACCCTTACCGCAAATAGGGAAATTAAAAATATTAGTATCTACTATTTTAAATATTACTCATACGTAACATTAAAAGCTCCTCCTGTAATTACATAGGCACGCACTGGTGTTTCTCCTATTGATTTAGAAACATAACTAAATGTACCTGAAATGGTTTTTGCTGCTGTATCATGAGCAATAATATTTAACCCCCATAAAACAGGCATATTAAGACCATCATCATAAGTTACTTTAGAAAAAGTACCGTTTGTAAAGGCTTTCATATTCATTTCAACAAAATAAGGATTGGTAGCAGGTGTTGCTGCTAACTCAGCTCCATTATTGATACCATCACCGTCACAATCTGCAGCCATCCAAGTGGTGTTTGCAGCATCATAAGCGGTATAAAATTCATTTTGAGTAGGACTACATGGGTCTGCAACATCACTACCTTGTACATTTTCTTGTAAGTCACTTACGCCATCACCATCTGTATCCACATTACCTTCATAAGGATCTGTTGGTGGTGTTGCCGCTAATTCATCTGCGTTTGTAATACCATCATTATCACCATCGGCAGCCATCCAAATTGCATTTGTTGCAACATAACCTGTATATCCTGCTATTTGTATTGGATCATTCGCATTATCTACATCTGTACCCAATTCATTTTCTTTTAAATCTACTACACCATCACCGTCAGCATCTGCCGTACCATAATTTGGTGCGTTACCAATAGTATTAATACGTATACCATCAAAGTTAAATGTACCTGATACTAATTTGTTTGCAGTGTCAATATCTAAGGAAATTGCTCCGTTAGCAACCACAGTATCGGCATTCCAAGTTGGTGCACCTGCTCCAGGTTCTCTATAGTTTATGGTATTTATTAAAGTTGGTGTTGCGGTAATTGGTCCAAAAGTATGTGCTCCTGCTTGATCTGTTTGTAATAAAATGTTTACTGATTCACCGTCAGCACCTACAATTCCTTTTAAATTGGTTATACCACCTTGAATTGAAAATACTTCATTATCAGAATAGAACGTTTCATTTGTTCCTGTAATTTCATTATCAAAATCTACTTGTAATTTTGCTTCAGTTGATGAAGTTGATGTTACATTGATAGCGGTATTGTAATTACCTGAATATGCAGTTGAGTTTGCCGCTAAAACATAAGGGTTTCCTGTACCATTTGGCACAATGTTATCAGGAAAACGCAAAGCAACAGTTGTTGTTCCTGTTTTACCTTCTAATATAATTACACCATTATTTGAAACTGCGGTAGTAAAATCTGCTGTAAATGGGTTTCCATCAACATCTGAAGTTAATACACCTGCATTTACTGCTGGCGTTTCTGGATCTGGATTGTGTAATGATGCATCTAATTCTCCCGGATCTTCAGTAGAACAAGCTATAAATACTAATGATGCTAAAAAAAGCTTTGATATATTTTGTATTGTTTTCATAATATTTTTAGTTTAAAGTGTAAGAATTAAGTGTACGACTATCAGTACCTACATTATATTCAATTATACCTACATCTTTCGCGTAATAGTAATTTCCTAAAATATTTGGTTGCCCTGTTGTTTCTAATACTAATGAAATATGCAAAACATTTGTATAGACTTGACCGTTTACCGTTTTTGTCATATCTCTTTCTACCATTGTATATTTATAATTTAAATTTAAAACAACATTTGGTATTGCCGTTCCTCCTGCTGTTGGTGTATAAGTATAGGTAACTGACATTGGATTTTCCCAAGTGACACCAACTGAAGCATCATCTTGAAGTTGTTTCACTTTTAGTGGTTGAGCTGTTGTAGTATCATATCCACCAGCACTAACTAGTACGGTTGTACGTACAAAATAACTTGCTGCTTGTTTTGCTACACCAAATACCCCTGAAGTTGTTCCTAAACTTACTGGCGTAGTATAATATGTTTTACCACCTTCATTTAACGTTGCTGTCATTTCTTGAGTTTCTTGCCCTCCAGAACTAAGGTCATATGTCCAAGTATTCCCAATTGCTCTCGGCCAATAATCTCCTGTTGAAGTACCTGTACCTCCTGATAAACCTCCACTTGCTGTTCCTACACCTGTTTCATCTATAAAAGAACCTTCCAAAGGATTATCTTCACAAGAAGTAAAGGTTAAAACTGCAAAGAATACTGCAAAAAGTGTTAATTTAATCTTCATAATTATTATATATTTTTGATGATGCCACAAACATAACGAAAATTATTCAATTTTTTTAGGAACTCGGGAAAGAAGTATCAACCCAATTATAAAAAATACCACTAAAAATAAAATTGCACTACGCATTGACCCCGTTATTACTTCTACCGAAGCAAAAATACCCATACCAATTACAATGCCTATTTTTTCGGCTACATCATAAAAACTAAAGTATGATGTGGTGTCTTCTGTTTGCGGTAATAATTTAGCATAAGTTGATCGTGATAAGGATTGTACACCTCCCATTACCAAACCAACCGCTGCTGCTGTAATGAAAAAATCATTAGGTGTAGTTACAAAATAAGCGAATATACAAATGGCTGCCCAAATAAAATTAATAAGAATTAAGGCTTTTATATTTCCTATTTTAGCAGATAACTTTGCCGTTAAAAAAGCGCCTAAAATGGCTATTAATTGTATGATTAAAATACTAATTATTAACCCCATTGTTTTATCAATGCCGTTATTTTCCCAAGCAATTTCATTTTCTCCAAAAAATGCAGCAACAAGCATTACAGTTTGTACCGCCATACTATACACAAAAAAAGCACCCAAATATCGTTTTAGCTGTAGTTGATTTTTCAACTCTTTCCATACTAGTTTCAATTCATTAAACCCACTAAAAACAATATCCTTTGTTACTTTTTTATCATTCGTGAAATTTGGTAAATATTTATAGGTATAATGGCTAAAACTAAACCACCAAACACCTACTAATATAAAGGAATAACGCATCATTTGTAGTTTATTTTCATCAGGGGAAGATAATATCATTACTAAATTAATGACTAATAGTAATACACTCCCAATATATCCCATTGAAAACCCTTTTGCACTAATAGCGTCTTGCTGTTCTTTATATGCAATATCTGGCAAGTAAGAATTGTAAAAAACCAAACTCCCCCAAAAACCAATGAGCGCCAATACATAAATTAACAAACTTAAATAAATATGCTCCACGGAAAAGAAATACAACAACATACAACTGAATGCTCCTAAATAACAGAAAAAACGCATAAATGCCTTTTTATTTCCTTTATAATCGGCAATACCCGATAAAATAGGTGAAAAAATAGCGACTACCAAAAAACCAAACGCAGTAACATACGTAATTAATACCGTATGGGTTATTTGGCTTCCAAAAACCACTAATTTCTGAATATTCAACTGCTCTAAATACGCTCCAATAAACAATGGAAATACCGCAGAAACAATTGTTAAACTATATACTGAATTTGCCCAGTCATAAAACGCCCATGCATTGAGTATTTTTTTATCTCCTTTTGTAAATTTCATTTATTAATGTTTTATTATATGAAAAAAGCTGCTCAACATAAGTTGAGCAGCTTCGAAAATACATTATTATTTTGAATTTATTGCAATTTTCTACCAATTGGTCTAAAGGTACTAATTCCAAATTTTTTAGCTTCTGCTTTAGCAAAAGGTCCTAATTGTTTTAAGTTAGCAATCCTACTATCACTTGATGGGTGTGTACTTAAAATTTCTGGTGGTGCTTTACCGCCACTATTTGCTTTCATACGTTCCCATAATTTTGGAGCTTCATCTGGGTTATAACCAGCAATTGCCATTAAAATTAAGCCAATTTTATCAGCTTCTGTTTCGTGACCTCTACTAAACGGTAACATACCTCCTACTTGACTTCCCATACCGTATGCTTGCATCCATAATTGTTGTTCTTGTGGGGTTTTATTTCCTGTAGCAACCATAACTCCTACTGCTCCTACTTGTTGTAATGTCCCTGCCGTCATGCGTTGTCCTCCATGATCTGCTAAAGCATGTGCAACCTCATGCCCCATAATAGCTGCTATAGCGGTTTCATTAGCGGCAATAGGTAAAATACCTGTATAAAATACAATCTTTCCCCCTGGCATACACCAAGCGTTTACGGTTTTATCATCTACTAAATTATACTCCCATTTATAATCTGCTAAATACCCTTCATGTCCATTTGCGTTTAACCAACGAGTAGCTGCTATTTTTATACGTTCACCAACACGAGTAATCATTTCTGCATCTTGAGTTCCTGTAATGATTTTATTATCTCCTAAAAATTGATTGTATTGCTGAAATGCCATTGGAAATAATTGTGCATTACTATACATATTCATCATTTTTTTACCTGTAAACGGATTAGTTTTACAAGCACTTACTGTAAGTACTATAATTAGTACTGTTATTATTTTTTTATAGTTCATTTTTATATTTTAAGTTATTTACGATATAAAATTAATCAATTATTTACTATTTTTTAGTATTTAATCTATTTTTCTGATAGGTAGACTCAAATTTATCGACCTATTAAATTCTTAAAAAAAATAAGCTATGAAAAAAAATATTTTATTTACTATATTTATAGTGTATGCAATTAATTATCAAGTAAATGCTCAAAACACTACTAATACAAATTCAAAAATGATACCGAAAACAGAACAAGATTGGAAAAAGCAACTTTCAGAAAAAGATTTCCATATTTTAAGAGAAAAAGGCACCGAACGTCCAAATACTGGAATCTATAACATTCATTCAAAAAATGGAATATACCACTGTAAAGGCTGTAATGAACCTTTATTTAAAAGTGCTACTAAATTTGAATCACATTGTGGGTGGCCTTCTTTTGATGATGCCATTAAAGGTAAAGTTACCTATACTAAAGATACTACTCACGGAATGCTTCGTACTGAAATTACGTGTAGCAATTGTGGTGGCCATTTAGGACATATTTTTGATGATGGCCCGCAAGAAACTACAGGTAAACGTTATTGTATTAATTCTGCTTCATTAAATTTTGAAAAAAAATAAGCTACCTAATACCAATTTAAAAAGCCTGTAAATTTATTTACAGGCTTTTTAAAGTTGATATGAAATCAAATTAATCTTGATTAGATTGTGTTGAATCTGTATCTAAATAATTTGGCACACCATCATTATCAGAATCATCATTTGTAGGATCTCCATCACCAATGTCATTTGTAGGATCTCCATCACCATCTGCATCAACAAGTGGATCAGTATCTGGTTCTAAATCTTCATATTTTGTTAACACACCATCACCGTCATCATCGGTATCTCCAAAATTGTAAATTGTATCTCCATCAGTATTGTCATTTGTCAAAATATGATCCCCATTTAAATCTTCAAGGTATGTTGGTACATTATCATGGTCATGATCCGTTACAATGTATCCCATTATTTTAAAAGTAAAAATTAATGGCGCATAAAAGCCAATACTTGCTGGTGGTGCGGCATAATAACCTAAACCTGATGGGATAAATGCTGCTCCTATTCCAAACTCGTCATACGTATAAGTACCATCTCCGTTTGAGGTAAAACTTGTTGCTGTATTTAGTTCCGAAGCCGACTCAGAAAATCCTTTTACAGTTTGTGATAAATCTAACCAAATTGGATTAACTTGTCCATCAAACTGGGTTAACTCTAAATTCATTCCCTTATAAACCATAAATGTAGAATCACAAAATTTAGGCGTTGGCAATGCATCGTTATCTCTTTCTTTTAAAATATATAAGTTATGATCAACACCCGAAACTGTAATTACTTTAGTTTCTACCAAGTTAATTAATGCCGTTCTATTATATGCAGGAGAAAAATCAACTTCATTTATCCCATCTCCATCTATATCAATACCATTAATAACTGCTGTTTCTGAAAATTCAATATCATAATTAAATGTACCTGCAGAAAAAGATGCAACATTATCAAATTCTTCTTCATTATAATAATGAGTTGTTAAAAATGCTACTAACTTATCATTATCAATTGGAGCCTGTTCTGCTAATGGCACAACATAAGCTTCAGTAGCGCTTTCATCATCTTTTTTACAAGAAAAAAGTCCTATAAAAACAACTGCAATTATTATAAATTTTAAAATATTTTGTTTCATTATCTCTAATTTTTCGTGCAAGATACAATTTTATCTTATTTTTGATTTTATTTTAACATTGATTTTACATTAAAAATGAGGATTGACAAATATTTATGGTGCATACGTGTATTTAAAACGCGTAGTTTAGCTACCCAAGCATGCAAAAAAGGGCAAATACGTATTAAGGATATACAGGTAAAACCTTCAAGAGATGTTTATCCTACCGATAAAATAACCGTACGTAAAAATCAAATTAATTATACATTTACGGTTTTAGATACTCCTCCAAACCGAGTGGGTGCAAAATTGGTTGATATGTATAGAAAAGATACTACTCCCGCATCTGCTTTTGAGCATTTAGAATTTTTAAAGCATGCTAAAGATTATTACCGTAAAAAAGGAGCTGGACGCCCTACCAAAAAAGATAGAAGAGATATTGGTGAATATACCAATGAAGAAGAATAAAATACGTAGCTTTGTTTATCGTTTTTTAATTACAATACAATGAATCATACAACCATACTTACGCACGCTCAAATTGATCATAAAATAAGACGTATTGCCTTACAAATATTGGAAAGCAACAGTAGCTCTGAAAAAATTATTTTAGCAGGTATTGCTCAAAATGGATATATTATTGCCGAAAAATTAAAAAATGCAATTGCTGATTATTCTGACGTGAATACAGTGCTCTGCAAAGTTAGTATCAATAAAAAAGAACTACATAGCCCTATTACGCTATCTATAACAGAAGAGGAGTATAAAAACCAATCGGTAGTATTGATTGATGATGTTTTAAACTCTGGAGGAACTTTAATTTATGGTGTTAAGCATTTTTTAAATACCCCTTTAAAACAACTTAAAACAGCTGTTTTAATTAATAGAAACCATAAAAAATATCCTATAAAAGCTGATTTTAAAGGCTTATCACTCTCTACTTCTATTCATGAGCACATAGAAGTTTCTTTTGATAATAATACCGCAACAGCTACTTTAGTATAGCTTTTCAACAATAGCTTCTGTTATCTTTTTTGCTGATAAGTTAGCGGTTGCAATCGTATATACTGCGGATGTATAATACACTTGTCGTTCAAAAAGGTGGATTCCTATAAATTCAGTTAATTTTTCAATGGATTGGATATTTTTTATCAAAGGTCTTTTTTCTTTCTCTAAAAACAACCTATCCGCTAATAAATTAGGAGATAATTGTAAATAAAAAAAAATACTACCTAGATCCGAAATTAACTTCATATTATTAGCATAACATGGGGTTCCGCCTCCAAGAGCTAAAACTATTTTTTTATTAGAAGATAAAATTTCTTGCAAATAAAAATGTTCTTGTTTCCTAAAGTAAATTTCTCCTTTTGTTTTAAATATTTCTGAAACACTTTGTAGCTCTTTCATTTCAATATACGCATCTAAATCTATAAACTGATACTTTAAAACAATTGCCAACTGCTCTCCTATAGTAGTTTTACCTACTCCCATATATCCCAACAATGTGATAATCATAAACTTTAATCCCTCTAAATTAATTGATTACAAATATCTTAAAAAAAAATATAAAAAAAGAATAAAAAATCCTTGAATTATTAATTAATCGTTTTATATTTGCACCCGCAATCAAGCAATTGATATTGCAAGATCTGGTAGCTCAGTTGGTAGAGCATCTCCCTTTTAAGGAGAGGGTCCTGGGTTCGAGCCCCAGCCAGATCACTTAAAGTTTTTTAACTTTTTTGCATATATTAGATTTTAGATCTGGTAGCTCAGTTGGTAGAGCATCTCCCTTTTAAGGAGAGGGTCCTGGGTTCGAGCCCCAGCCAGATCACTTAAAATTAAAAAATCTTGAACAGTACATGTTCAAGATTTTTTTTTATCTTTAAACTTCTACCCGAGTAGCGGTTTCTATAGCTATCGGGATGGTAGATGTGAAAATTATGCGCACGTGGCGGTCCCGATAACTATCGGGATGGTAGACGTGAAAATTATGCGCACGTGGCGGAATTGGTAGACGCGCCAGCTTGAGGGGCTGGTATTCGCTTAGAATGTGGAAGTTCGAATCTTCTCGTGCGTACTAAAGCGAACAAATTAGTTTTTTGTTCGCTTTTATTATTTAAATAAACCTATCCTACTCCCCTAATATTTGCGTGGTATGTAGCTTTGTTTTTACTTTTGTAATTACGTTTTCAATTACTCCGTTTGCATCAATAATAAAGGTAATACGATGTATACCATCATAGGTACGCCCCATAAATTTCTTTTCTCCCCAAACACCAAAAGCGTTAATTACTGTTTTATCTTCATCTGCTAATAATGAAAATGGTAATTCTTTTTTATCAATAAAATTTTGTTGCCTTTTTGCACTATCGGCACTTACACCTAAAATTGCATATCCTTCTGCTAAAAAACGTTGATAATTGTCACGTAAATTACACGCTTGCATAGTACAACCTGGTGTACTCGCTTTTGGGTAAAAGAAAACAACTAATTTCTTACCAGCATAATCGCTTAATTTTATCGTATTTCCTTGATTGTCTAATGCTTCAAATTGTGGCGCTTTATCGCCTATTTTTAAGGTTTTCATTTATTAGTATTTAAAGTTAAAAAGTGGAAAGTTAAAAAAGTTTGAACAACTCTGTTGTTAAAAAGACTATAAACATTTTATTATTTTAGTTTAAAAATAGAGTTACTTCAATATACTGAACAAAAATAATTACATTTTTTCAACTTTACTACTTTATACGCAGTAACTTTGCCTCATTATAACTTATTAATAATGACCAAAAAAGAAAAAGTACAGTTTGTAATTGACACTTTGCAGGAGTTATACCCAACTATCCCAGTTCCGTTAGACCATAAAGACCCTTATACTTTATTGATTGCTGTATTACTATCTGCTCAAAGTACGGATGTGCGCGTTAATAAAATTACGCCACTCCTATTTGCTAAAGCGGATAACCCGTATGATATGATTAAATTATCGGTTGAAGAAATCAGGGAAATTATTAAACCTGTAGGTTTATCGCCTATGAAATCAAAAGGTATTTATGGTTTGTCACATATATTAATTGACAAGCATAATGGAGAAGTGCCTAAAACGTATGAGGATTTAGAGGAATTCCCTGCTGTAGGACATAAAACTGCTGCTGTAGTGCTATCACAAGCATTTGGAATTCCTGCTTTTCCTGTAGATACACACATACACCGCTTAATGTATCGTTGGAATTTAACCAATGGAAAAAATGTAGTACAGACAGAAAAAGATGCAAAACGCCTGTTCCCAAAAGATTTATGGAACGATTTACATTTGCAAATTATTTGGTATGGTAGGCAATATAGTCCTGCACGTGGTTGGAATTTAGATACTGATAGCATTACCAAAACCATTGGGCGTAAAACAGTTTTAGATGCTTTTTATAAAAAGACAAAAAAATAGCGTAACCCAATATAAATATTAAGAGTTACGCTATCAAAATCCAAGTTAACTTGGGGCTAATTACTTAAAGTTAATAAACTTCCAAATGCACAAGGCATTAGCTAATTTTTTATTGACTTGCAATGTAGAACATCAATAAATTATCAAGATGGGCTATCGCCCCTCGATTTAATTTTTTAACATTTCAATTTGTATTGTTTTCAATTTTATAATGTGCAATGCTTTTGAGTAATTTAAAATAAAATTTATTATTTCTTGTTTTGGTTTTAAATTGTCCATTTTAGATGAACATTTAGCGTAAATTTTTGGCATACAATTTATTTTTAGTTTTTAATAAACCTCCGCCCCCAAGGGCACGAAGTATTGACCTTCATTTTTACTTTCAATGTGAAAATCAAGGAGTTAAACCTCCCGATAACTATCGGGATGGGGTATCGCCCTGCAATTAAAACGAACTAAAACTAAACATATTGTACTACTGCGTTAAAATAATATTACGCTCCGCAACTAATTTCCTTAAATTCATGATTGCATAACGCATACGCCCTAACGCTGTATTAATGCTAACATTAGTATTTGCTGCTATTTCTTTAAAACTCATATCCTTGTACAAACGCATTAAAACTACTTCTTTTTGATCTGGTGCTAATTCGTCTACCAAACGCCTTACATCTTCCATGATTTGATCACTAATCAATTGATTTTCTGCATTTTTTGCACCATCACTTATCAGTGTAAAAATATCAAAATCGGCATTTCTACTTTGAAATTTAGGCAATCTATTGCTTTTTCTAAAATGATCAATCACTAAATTATGGGCAATACGCATTACCCAAGGTAAAAATTTACCTTCCTCATTATACTTTCCTCTTTTAAGAGTATTGATTACTTTTATAAAGGTATCCTGAAAAATATCTTCTGATAAATCACGATCAAAAACTTTCGAATAAATAAAGTTATAAATTCGGCTTTTGTGTTTTAATACTAAAATTTCTAAACAATTTTCATTTCCGTCAATGTAATTCTTTACCAATACGGCATCTGGAGCATTTTTCATCATAACATTACTTTGTTTAAGTTAATAATTTAGAGTCCTACTAACTTGGGGCTATTCGGATTCTTTTGTGTAAAGTAATGTTTTTGTATAAGCAGTTTGTTTTATATGATGAATGTCAAATATATAAAAAGATTCGGTTTTAATACCAAATTATGTTAAATTTTAACACTTTATAAGGTTTTTGAGGTGTTTTAATCATTATTTCAATTCGTTTCCTTTCTAATATTTCAAACTTTTTATGTACTTTAGCAAGCTTATTATCACCTTAAAAAAATGCTATGTCTATACAAGATATTTCTAAAATAGATCCTAAAAAAAACATCATTATTAAAGGTGCAAAACTGCATAATTTAAAAAATATTGATGTGGTAATCCCTCGTAATAAACTGGTAGTGATTACAGGATTGTCAGGTTCTGGAAAATCAAGTTTAGCGTTTGACACCTTGTATGCAGAGGGGCAACGTAGGTATGTGGAAAGTTTATCCTCTTACGCACGTCAGTTTTTAGGACGTTTAAATAAACCTAAGGTAGATTATATAAAAGGGATTGCGCCAGCTATTGCTATTGAGCAAAAAGTAAACAGCACCAACCCACGCAGTACAGTGGGTACCACTACTGAAATTTACGATTACATTAAACTATTATACGCTCGTATTGGTAAAACTTATTCGCCTATTTCAGGTAAATTGGTTAAAAAACATACGGTTTCAGATGTTATTGATGTAATTAAAACCATAGAAGAGCGCTCCAAATTATT
>CAZSQD010000057.1:9372-11528 GCA_964608925.1 uncultured Kordia sp. | reverse complement strand
TGCAAGAGATGAATTTTTCTCATATACAGAATTTGCTTTCATAAAAAGGAAATAGTTTTCTATTTCTTCATTTGAAATTTCATTTTTAAGCTTTCCTTTAAATTTATCATTATAAAAACGAACAATTCTAACATATTCATTATTAGCATGAATAGTGCTTTCCCCATTTTTATGACCTAAAAAATTCCAACCATTTATGTCGTCTACATAACCATTTTGATCATCATCAATATCATTATTAGCAATTTCCGCAGGATTTTTCCAAATGTGATTTTTCAATAAGGGATGGTTAATATCTATTTGGCTATCTAAAATGGCAATTGTAATATCAATAGCCTTTTTACCACTTAAAAGTTGTTGATGAGCTTTTTCTAGGCTAACACCTATTATAGTATCATCAACAATATCTTTGTGGCTCCAGCTTTTAGATGCACCTTCCTTATAAACATAATTAGTAGTATAGTTTTCAGATATAGCAATTGGTAAATACACATTTTTATTTTGTTGTACTGAACAACTAATAATGAGCATTAAAAGTAAAAGTGCTATTTTTTTCATTTTTAAATAATTTATTAAAAATAACAGAGCCAGTAACATTTACAAAGCTCTGCTATTTATGAAATTTAAAGACAGTATCGGCTTAATCCATTTGGAGGGTCTACTATTGTAGGTTTAGTTTCGTCTCCTCCTCCATCTTGAGTGCCGTTATTATTACCTGCTCCTCCCATAATTTTTTTAAGATTGGATAATTTAGATATTGTAAACTTCTTTAACAATAATTTTTTTTTTGCTTTCATTCTTTCATAATTTTATATTTAATAGATTGCTAATATTTATAAATAAAACGTAAAACCCTAACAAAATAGAGGAGCAGTTGTCGAAATTCATGAATTTCGACATATTTTAAGGAATGTTTTTAATAAAATAAGACGACTTAATACCTGTATTTTTATAAAATGCTTTTGCAAATGACTCCGCATTATTAAAACCAACTTCATTTCCGATTGCTTGTATGGTATATTTTCTAAATTGTACGTCATTCGTTAACTTATCAACAGCATAACTAATCCGCAAATCATTTAAATAATTACTAAAGTTTTTTTCTTTGTAATGATTGATTATTTTGGATAAATACCTGGTGTTTGTTTCCAAGTCTTTTGCTAAATTTAAAATGGTAATATCCGTTTTTAAATATTTTTTATCTTCTTCAAACTGCTTCAAAGAATATAAAATAGTCTCAGTAATTTCTTTTTTAATACCTAAATTTTCAGATATGTTTTTTATAGGTTGTTCTATTTTTTTTTTTCAGATTTATTAATGCTATCTAAAAGGATATTGAGTCTTTTTTTATTTTTCTTATAATTAAAAGCATATAGTATAATCACTAAAAGTAAACTTGTCAATGAAAAAATAACTATTTTTTTGTTATTTTTTTCTTTTAACTGCATGTTAGCAATTAGTATGTTTTTTTGCGAAATTAATTGTGGTGTATCAAATTCTTGTACTATTTTTTTTGATAAAAATTTATAATTTGTATTAATGATGCTATCTATATTTAATAATCTATTAATATAAAAGAGCTCTTGTTTCGTGTTATTTTTGTTATTATAATATTTTACCAAATATTCAAATCCATTCCTTAGCTCTGGATGAATATCTTTCATTATTAAGAATAAGGAATCTACTTTCTTGTAATAATGAACGGCTTTTAAATTATCTTTTAATACTTCTTTATTTCTTCCTAAAAAGAAATAAAGCATTGCTTTATTTGGATTGTCCTTTGTTTTAAGGATGTCAGGAAGCGCTTGTTTAAGTGTTTTAATACTTGTTTGATATTGCTTTTTATCAAATAATGTAGCGCCTTTATTTAATAAAAAATAAGCCACCTGTTTTTTGTTATTTATGTTTTTAGATAGTTTTAGTCCCTTATTATCATAAGATAAAGAAGAATCTAATATTTTTAACCTACGATAAGTATCTCCTAATGCAAAATATGCAGTCATCTTCTCTCATCACTTGAAGCTTCCTTAGAATAGGTTTTAAATAATTGCAATACTTCATGGTAAAAGCCCAGTCTACTTTTTAAAAGTCCTAAATAATAACTGACTTCAAGATCTAAAGACTTGTCATAAAATTGAGTATCATTAATTTTTTTT
>CAZSQD010000057.1:0-9362 GCA_964608925.1 uncultured Kordia sp. | reverse complement strand
CTCAAATATCAAAAAATTTTTAATAAATTTAATATTATTAATTTTTTTTTACAGTAATAAAATTAACTAGCGATTGTTGAAAATTTCGTTTTTGATACAATATCATTGCTTTATTATAATAGCCAGCTATTGGATACGTTTTATCTTTTATGTTTTTTGTAAGGTTAATAATACTATCATAGTAAGTTATGTTGTTTTTTACACTTATACGAGATAAAAAATGATAGCCTTTAGCTATTTTGATGGTATCACTATTTTTTTTTGCTTTTTGCAAATATGCATTTGCATATGTTACCTTATTTAGGGTGTCGCTTTTTTCTAGATTATTGAATCCGTCCTTTAATTCCTTAAAAGTTTTGTTTTTTAACGAATCCATTGCCGTCTGTGCATTGGTAAAACAGACATTGTATAAAAAAAATATAAAAAAAGAGGTATTTTTTAAGCTAAGCATTTTTTCTTCCATTTAATGATTTGTAATAACGGTATAAAAAGTCATAAATAACCATTTCATACAATCTTTGTTTTGAACTAAAACTTCGGTTAATCGTCATGTGTATAAAACTGGCTACTAAATTAGCAATAGGAACTTGTAACGTATTATTGTTCTCATGTGTTTTTAAAGTTGAAATTAGTGGCTTTAGTTTGGTATACCTTAGTTTTAAAAGTTTTGAGATTTCAAAATACTCATTTTGACTAGCGGTTAAAACCTGACGAATTGTAGTCTGTAGCGTCCTGTATTTTGTGTCTAACTGTTTTTTAGTAAAGCGTTCTACATTAAACTCTTTTTTAAAACTCCGTTGCATTATCTCTAAAAACGATTGTTTTTTTAAATCATCTGTAATACATAATGATAATATATCATGAACAGATTTAAGGGTATACATAAATCGCTCTTCTTCTGTTTCATACAATTTAATTACGTTTAAAACAGCTTCACTATCAATATAAAAAAAGTTTTCTACCACATCCATAGTATTGCTACCATAACGTTCTAGTTCTCTTTTGTAGGTACCAACAGTTACCTTCCAGATACAATCATTTTGTACATCGTTGTTTAAAGCATTTTTAATAGTCGCTATGATATTTCCTAAATTGCTTGTGTCCACAATTTTAAATCGAATTCTTAAATGCGGTTCCGGATCATTGTATCGAATAAAAAACCATTCTGCTATCCAATGGTTATTCAATAAATGTTGCGTTAGTGGTTTTATTATTTCTGTTAAAATAGTGTCAGTAGTTTTTACACCACAATATATTTTGTAATACAACCATTGGTCTCCAATTATAAATGTGCGTTGTATTTTCATTGTTTAGAATTGGCTAGTTTTTTAGCATTAAAAAAAGATACAACAACTTGATTGCAAAAATAGTCGTCTTTTTGTTTTACAATACCATCGGTATCAAACAAAAACTCTTCTAATACAAATGTTTGTTTCTGTTTTATGGTTTGCAATAACATTTTAAAGGTAGTGCTATTGTGCATATTAATAACTAATGTATGATCACTTTCTACTAATTGCACATATTGTGGTAGTTGAATTTGAGCCCGCCAAATATTAATTTCAGTAAGTAAGGTATCATTATTTAAAGATATTAAATGTGCTACATTTTTTGTTTGTATATGCCAACGCGCTTTAGAAAACAGGATGTTCTGGTAGGTTACTCGAGGTAAAAAAGGCGCTTTTTTTAAAGAAGCATTCCAATTAA
This sequence comes from uncultured Kordia sp., assembly GCA_964608925.1. Lineage (GTDB taxonomy): Bacteria > Bacteroidota > Bacteroidia > Flavobacteriales > Flavobacteriaceae. The sequence goes on along the minus strand of CAZSQD010000057.1, from coordinate 7,655 downwards.
AATAAAGGCTGTTTCTTAAATTTTGTGATTGTAAGTCACATAGAAAATGATATATAGGCAATGCATCATGACTATAATTATGTGCATTTGTTAAACGTGGAATAATTTCTTTTTGTAATGACATAGACCATAATACGATACGATTATTTTTTATAGAAATGCGAATATCATTTAATGCAATTTGTTGTTGTTTCGGTAAACTGGATTGCCCTAAATAGGGTATTTCATACCTGCGAGTATTTGCTCGTTGTAATATATTGCCTGTTCTCGCTTGTGGTAAATGTACAATTTCGGCAATAATTTTGTCTTTCTGAATTGTAGTTTCGATATCAATAATATCTTGAACATGTGCTTTTATAGCTTTGTTTCCATGAGAAAACCGAGCCAATAAATTAGCACCACTAGCTCCATCAACTGATTTCATGTATATTTTGGTTACGCCATCTTCTTCAATAAATTCAATCATTGACGACATTGTATCTGGTAAATCACTCCAGTTTTCTTCTAAGGTGTTAAAGTCTACATCGGTTAAAACAATAGTTGTTTGCCTATTTTTTAGGGCTTCAAATAATTTTTCTTGAAGGATAGTGTCAAATGAAGTTGTTGCAATTGTTTCAGTTGTTTTTTTATCAAAAGAAACCATTAGGTCATCAATAAACGGATGGTGATCATTTCGTTTTTGTGCGTAGCCAATTCCAGTTTCGGAATCTAAGGCAAATAGTAAAGGAATGCTTCTTTCTTCAAAACGTTTTGTAAAGCTATTTTTAAAAGAAATTAAATTTGAGTTTTCGTATTTAGTAGTCATTTTGTTTAATAAATACATTCCTTTTTTAACCGTTTTTAAATGGGACTTGCTTATCGTATTGTTTTTTGGGCTCGCATAAAAATCCGTTTGAAATAAAAACTTCTCATTAATAATAGGAGTCGTTTTAGCTATATTTTTAAATGTTTGACGGTGGTTTTTTGATCCGGTATCAATTTGCTGTAAGCTGTTTTGATAAACGTTTAATTCAGCAATGGTTTTTGCTGTGTTTTTATATTTTGAGAGCATGTTTATAACAGCAGCAAGAGAGTCCTTACCAGTAATTGTAGGCGCTAATTCAGTAACAAGAAATTGATTGTCAATTAAGGCTTCAATAAATGGGATAGCATCTTCTATTAAAACATCGGTATCTACAATACTTAACGCTAAATTTTTAATAGTTGTGCCTTGAGTTGCTGTGTTTAATATTTTTTCAAGGTACTCGCTAACCTCAATAGCTTCTAATGTATAGCTTCTTTTATTGTTTGTGAGTATATATTCCGTATATCTATATTGATTGCCTATTGTATAAATACTTGTGTTTGGATAAAATAATAATTGTTTTTTTAGTGCTGTCTCGTTAGAAATTTCATCAAACAACGTGCTTAAAAATAGCATATCAAAACGTGTTGTTTTTTGATAGGCTCCATTTTCAGGTAATTGAATAGCGGTTTCTTTGGCAAAATGTCCTAAAATACAGGTGCTAAACAAACCAAAAGGTGTGCAGCGGGTACTAATTCTAGTTGCGTATTTTAAAAGTGCTGTTTGAAGGCGTTCAACTTTTTTAAGATCGGTTAGTTTTCCTAAAGCCCATTTATTTAATTGAACATATAATTCAGGAGAAGCCAAATAAATAGCTTCTTTAAATAGCGGGTTTTCAAATACGGTTTTTAATTTTTCTTTTGAAATTTCTGAGTTCTCAGTCAGCTTTTTATAAAAAACAAAAGGAAAAGAAGGGGTTCTTAAACAGTAATTGTTGAAAATTTGATATGGATTTTGTTCTTTTTGCAAGTATTTACTTTTTAATTTTAAAAATAGTAAATAAATACGGTAAAACCTTTGTTTGTAACGGTTTTATTAGAAATTATACAAATCGATATTCATGAATTTAAGGTCGACATTCATGAATATCGATTACAATTACTTGTAAAGCACTAAAACACAGTATATATTTACAGAACAGAAAGTGTAGCTTATTAAGGGAAACACTTTATCATATTAAACCAAAAATAATAAATGTGACACAGATGTATTAACAAAAAAGAGAAAGCCTCTACTAGGTAGAAGCTCTCACAGTTTTCGAAACTTGAAATAAACATAACGTTTATATCTTATTGCAAAGATACATTATTTTTAATTAAGCGTATAAACCAGTTTGTTTTAAAAGTGCTAAAGCTTTACGGCACTTTAAAAAAAGCCGTGTGAACCGAAAAACGTATTAGAGTAGGTGAATTTAAAATATAGTATATTATGAAAAATTTAAAACAAATTTTAACTACATTAGCAGTAGCAATATTTATGTTTAGCTCTTTTAGTGGAGTGGCGCAAAATGAGAGAACATTCCCCCCGATAGATATAAAGTTTGGATATGCTGCTGGTCCATTTGGTTGTGTTGCCTTCTCTTTGTGTTCTGTAGTAATTGGAAGCAGTGAAGCAATAGCGTTTTCAGAAAACTCTGCAAGAGGTATGATTAGGGAAACAAAAGACGGTAAATTAGAAATTTACATGCAATATAATGAAATGGATAAAACGTCAAGAAATAGTCATTTTACGAGTAAGAGAACATTTGAAGTAACTGATGATTTTTATTTAGATCCAGAAGTGTCATTGAGGTCAGGTCTTTCAAAAAAGCAGCACATAATAAAAAAAGGAGTCTATAAAATTAGATATGCTAAAGATGGTGTTAAAATCATTTTTTAAAAAAGTTAATCTAACTGTTAAAAGGGTTTGAAAAATCCTTTTAACAGTTTTAAAAAAAAAATTATGAAACGTTATTTGAAAATTATAATATTAGTAACCACTGTAATTGTAGTGCTTGTGGTAACTAATTATAAAACTATGTTACTCTGGTATTTTGATATTAAAGAGCCTAAAGTAGAATCTTGTGAAACTATAAAAAAATATTTAAAAAATAAAAACTGGGACTTTGGTCAAACATTTATCTTTAAAGATAGTCTTTTGTTAAGTGAGTATTTTAAGAAAAACCCAAACATTCCTGATGCGAAATTTTTTAATAATGAAAGAAAATTTATAAATTATAAAGAGACTCCTGAGTCTTGTAATGCAGGGGTTAAATATTTTTTAAAATCATTAGATTCAACAAAAAAATCAAATAAATTTTCTAGAACATTAGAAGAAGAATTATTAGGTGTTGTAAACTGTAGTACTTTTAAATCAATTAGTGTAGATTCATTAAAATATGATTATTATGTGGTTTTTTATTGGGCTAAATTTATAGGAGATCTAAATAAGACTAAAGTTTTTGATTGGAAAATACATATTGATAATTTAAATAAGGATAAACCAGGTACAATAAAAGCTATATATGTAAATTGTGATTCTCAAAAATTCTGATTAAATATTGATGGGTTAAAAATTAATTTTATGTTAAAAAAAATAGTTTAACCTAGAATATGAGCAATTAACTTGTTAAGTGTCATAAAAGTCTGAAAATATTTGATTTTCACTACGTTTCATTGAAATATATCCCAAATAGCAACGCTATTTCAAAGTTGAGCAATTATGAATAAAAAAAATGTTAAAAAGATTGAAGGGTAAATAAATCAAGTTGAGTTAATTGATTATATCAAGAAGTATAAGTAAGGTTTTTTTACACTCTCAGATAAAACCTACAAATGCTATAAATCAGAAAAAAAACTCATTAGTAGTAATTAAATATAACCTTAAAAACATAAGAAATCTATTTTTAACTGCCATACTTATGTCTATATTTCACCTATTATCACAACAATTACACGCACAAGAAAGCTTTAGAGTATATAAGTGCAAACATAATATTAGATAATGCACCTGACTGCATAGTACGCTCCTTGCATTGGTGAATTCCCAGCAATTGAAAAATTAATTGATAATGAGGAAATAAAAAAAATGCCTATTCAATTCATTTTTTCTAGTAAAGAAGAAATAAAAAAGCAAAAAAAATTTATTTGAAACAATAATTACAAATTTCAATTTGCAAAACCGATTGATAGCTTACCAAAAGTTTTTCATAATGATATCATACCTGCATCATACATTATCAATACTCAAAGTGGGATTACGTATAAAATTATAGGTACTCATAATTGGAATTCTAAATTAATTAAATCTTTCTTTAAAGATATTATCAAATAAAATATTAACATATGCGCTATTAAGAGCGTACTTAAAAACAAAATTATTATGAAACAATTTTTAACAATATTAGTTTTAACATTTTCTCTTTATTCATTGAATGCACAAGAAGTAGCAAGTAAACAATTGAAAAGTATTGAAATTCCAGCCGAATTTAATTCACATAAAGTAAAACTGGGTGATGCGAATGAACTATTTACGGAGAGTATGTATTTTGAAAAAATTAATGGCTTAGTTGTAATCACTTTTGATAAAGATAGAAATGTTGTGAAAATTTTAGCATCTCAAAACATTCCTTCAGACTTATTAATTTTTAATATTAACTCAACTTTAAAAACAGCTCCAGAGGGTTTTTTAGAATGCAAAGGAGATTGTCAAGGTGGTATTTGGTGTCAAATAAAATGTGCTGTTAAACATTTGCTATAACAAGTAAATTGGTAAAGAATATATTATTTAAATAATAACTAATTCTAACCTTAAAAAACATGAAAAACTTATTTTTAACAGTCATAGTTTTGGCTATATGTTACCTATTGCCAAAGCAATTACATGCACAAGAAACCTTTAAAGCAAGTATAAGTGCAGACATAACTTTTGGTCATGCACCAGATTGCATGGGTTTTTCAGGTATTTGTACTTTTCAAACGGAAAGCAGTGGTAAAACAGAAATGACTACACAAATGCAATTTAATGCTGAAAACAAAGAATTAATATTGGTATTACCTAAAGCGAGTTTGGAAGCGTTAAACACGGCTAAATTATTAAATAATGAGCTGGAAAAAGGATACTACTTATATGCCTTTGAAGAGGATTATGTGTTACCTAATAACATAAAAACTGTTTTAAACATTACCAAATTAACTCAAATTAAAAAAGGAAGCTATTTGGTAAAAGAGATAAACAATCAATTTATTATGAAACTTAAATTAGAATAATGATGAAACCATTAACCAAACTTTTTATATGTATTGTATTGTATGGTTTTCAATATAGTTTTAGCAATACTGTGTTGGATGCTAATAACAAGGATATTGAACAAGTATTAACGGAACTTAATATTGAAGTAAAAGCAACACAAGTGTATTATGGTAATTTAAAACAAAAAATTTACAAAGAAATTAATACTATAAATGCGCATTTAGCGAAAAACAACAAAACGCAAAACACCATTGCTATACAGTTAAATTGGCTGCTAAAAAAAGACCAGTTAAAAGAGGAGTTGGAATTTTTGAAGTTGAGTGAAATGTCAAATATTAATAAAATACGATATTTAAAAGGCTTATCCATTATTAAAATACTGTATGAAAAGGTATTGTCATTAGATCATCATTTTTCATCCATAGCAACATTTAATGAAATTAGTAAAATATCAAACCCTAATAATTATCAAGAATTTGCACAAGTAAAAGACTTAATTAGTGATAAAAAAGATAAGAAAAAAGGATTTGCATTAACGTCACTATTAGGGCAAAACATTTACACATCATCTATTGATATGTTTATCAATTTGTTTAGCAGTAATGCTACGCCAAAAGAAAAAGAAGCGCAATTGCAAAAAATAGAATGTATTATGGACTTTACATTGCGTATGAATAATGATTTAAATACTATTTATTTTGAAACCTCCTTTTTGCAAAAAAGCAATGATAAGATAATGCAAGACTTGGAGCGTTTGTTTAAAGATTATACCAAACCCATAAAGTATTTTACACCTTTAAAAGAATGTAGAGCAAATGATGATTGGGATATAGTAAAAGATAATTTAAATAATTATTTAGATAAATTAGATGGTGCCATTACAGCAAAAAATAAGCAACAACAGGTTATGAAAATGCAAATAAATTTAAACTTCCCTATTGATAGGTTGTTGCAATTTATAACACAATACAATAGCTTTATTGATCAAGGCGGTAAGTTTTATGAAAAGTTTAAAATTATTTTAGACAGTTATGAAAATGAAGAGCAGTGTAACAGTAGTTTGCCACCTGCCTATAAAAAGCTAAAATCAGATATTGATATTGCTATTCAAAAATTTAATACGGCATACAGGCCTGTAGAGATAAATGGTAGTAAAATGAAAGAAATTTTATATGGTATAAATGAGTATGATTAAGTTGCCATTGATATCAATGATGTGAGGTAATAGTGTTTTTTTTGGTGCAAGCATCAGGGTGTTATTTAGGCTATTGTCCCATGATTAAAATAGGTGGTGCAAATTCATAAATTTTTTATTACTTTTAAGAAAAATATATCCACATGAATTTCCCTCATTACAAACAAGCAGATAGTAAAGACTGTGGAGCAACCTGTTTAAAAATAATTTCAAAACATTACGGTAAAACACTAAACATACAAACGCTACGGAAGTTAAGTGAAACGACTCGTGAAGGTGCTAACTTATTAAATTTAATACGGCATCAGAAAAAATAGGTTTCCGTAGTTTAGGCGTTAAAATTAATGTACAAAAATTACAAGAAGCACCCTTGCCCTGTATTTTACATTGGAATAACAACCATTATGTAGTGTTGTATAAAGTTCCGACCCAATCTTCCCAAAGGGAAGGGAAAAAAGGAAAAGGTTTCTTTCCTTTGGGAAGACGGAAGATGGGAGCTTACTACATCAGTGACCCCGCACACGGTTTACTACAATACACCCAAGAAGAATTTTTAAAACATTGGATAGGTAACAATGCCAACGCAAACACCGAAGAAGGTATTACTTTATTGTTAGAGCCTACACCAAAGTTTAACACAACGGATTTTAAAGAAGATAATCAAGACTTTGGTTTCAAGTTTTTAAGCAAATACTTGTTTCAATACAAGCAATTTTTATGGCAATTGGTTATTGGGTTGTTTGCTGCAAGTTTATTGCAATTGGTTTTTCCGTTTTTAACCCAAAGTGTAGTAGATGTAGGGATAAAAAACCAAGATGTACATTTTATATACCTCATTTTATTTGCGCAATTAGCTTTATTTATTGGGAGGACAGCGATTGAAATAATCCGTAGTTGGATACTCTTACATTTAAGTACACGAATTAATATTTCCTTAATTTCAGATTTTTTCATCAAACTCATGAACCTCCCCATTTCATTTTTTGATACCCGCATGACGGGTGATATTTTACAACGTATAAATGACCACAAACGTATTGAGCGTATTTTAACCACCTCTTCATTAAGTGTACTGTTTTCAATGGTCAATTTATTGGTATTTAGTGTGGTATTGGCGTATTATAGTTGGTCAATATTTGCTATCTTTTTAACAGGTAGTTTCTTGTATTTTTTATGGATAGTCATCTTCTTAAAAAAGCGTAAAGATTTAGATTACAAACGGTTTTCGCAAGTAAGTGAAGAGCAAAGTAAAGTGATTGAGCTGATAAACGGTATGCAAGAAATTAAATTGCATAATGCCGAAAAACAAAAACGTTGGGGCTGGGAATACTTACAAGCACGTTTGTTTAAAATATCAATTGAGGGATTGGCATTGGAGCAATACCA
>CAZSQD010000056.1:0-11592 GCA_964608925.1 uncultured Kordia sp. | reverse complement strand
CAAGTGATGCCGATAATTTATTTGTGGTGCTTTCAGCAAGACAGATGAATGAGAAATTAACCATAATAAGTAGAGCTTCCCAAGAAACATCTTCTAGAAAATTAAAATTAGCAGGCGCAAATAATGTAATCATGCCTGATAAAATAGGAGGAGACCACATGGCATCTTTAGTAGTTATGCCAGATTTGGTAGAGTTTTTAGATGACCTTTCCTTAATGGGTAAAAATAATGTAAATATTGAAGAAGTAGCTATAGAAGCGTTAACTGATAATGTAAAAAACCAAACCATACGTGATTTAGATTTTAGGAGAAAAACAGGTTGTTCTATTATAGGTTATAAAAGTAGTGAGGGTGAGTATGTAATTAACCCTGAAGCTGATATGATTTTGGAACCCAATTCCAAATTAATTGTTTTAGGACGTCCAGAGCAAATATTAACCTTAAATAAAATGTTTAATTTGTAAACAACGAAGTGGTTTTAACGCTAAAAATTTCCAGAACCGCTATTTTTTTGCCATATTGCTAACCCAAACAACCTAACTTAAATTTAAAACAATCAAAAACAATCAAAAACAATCAAAATGAATAAAAAACTAACAACGCTGTTATTTACAATACTACCGTTTTTAACATTCGCACAGGAAACTGTAAAAGAATTAACCATTGATCAAAAAATTGATGCAGCATTTAAACCTATTGCAGATGCAGTAGGAAGTGTTGTCTTTTTTGAAATCCCTTTAGGGTCACACTCCGTGCCATTAGTTTTAATTATATTAATTTTAGGAGCATTATTTTTTACCTTCTATTTTAAATTTGCAAATTTTACGTTAATAGGTACAGCAGTTAAAGTAGTAAGAGGAGATTATGATGAAATAGATCACCATACATCAGACCCCGCAGAAGGAGATTCTACTCCTGGAGGAGATATATTTGAAACTATTGCAGTAGAAGATGCAGAAGGAGAGGTTTCTCACTTTCAAGCGTTAACAGCAGCATTATCTGCAACAGTAGGTTTAGGAAACATTGCTGGGGTGGCCGTTGCAATTGCAATTGGTGGTCCTGGAGCAACTTTTTGGATGGTTCTTGCAGGATTATTAGGTATGGCATCTAAATTTGTAGAATGTACATTAGGTGTAAAATATAGAGAAGTTACGGAAGATGGTACCGTTCATGGAGGGCCAATGTATTACCTGAAAACTGGATTAGCAGAAAAAGGAATGGCAGGACTAGGTAAAGTTTTAGCCATATTTTTTGCCATTATGTGTGTTGGTGGTTCTTTTGGAGGTGGTAACATGTTTCAAGCCAATCAAGCAGCAGCACAGTTAGTGCAACGTTTTGGAATTGAAAGTGGATCGGCAGGATTCTTTTTCGGTATCGGAATGGCAGTAATTGTAGGTATTGTTATTATTGGAGGTATCAAGCGTATTGGGCAAGTTACTGAAAAAGTAATTCCATTTATGGCAATCATTTATGTAGGTGCAGCTTTAATTATTTTAGGAATGAACTTTAGTTTGATTCCAGAAGCTTTTGCAATGATATTTAATGGAGCATTTACTCCTGAAGCAGGTTTAGGTGGTTTTGTAGGTGTGTTAATTGTTGGTTTTCAACGTGCAGCATTTTCTAATGAAGCAGGTGTAGGTTCTGCCGCAATTGCACATTCAGCAGTAAAAACAAAATACCCAGCATCTGAAGGTATAGTAGCTTTATTAGAGCCGTTTATTGATACGGTAATCATTTGTACAATGACAGCTTTAGTATTAATTGTAACCAACTTAAAATCGGGATTATTTAACTACGGTAATTTAGACGCTAGTAAAAATGTAATCATGAACGGAACAGGTGAGCATTTAGGAGGAGTAGATTTAACATCACTTGCTTTTGATTCCGCAATACCAGGATTCTCTTGGATATTAACAATAGCAGTTGTGTTGTTCGCAATTTCAACCATGTTATCTTGGTCTTATTACGGGTTGCAAGCTTGGAAGTTTTTATTCGGAAAAGGAAAAGTAGCAGATATTGTATATAAAGTATTGTTCTTGTTTTTTGTTGTTGTAGGAGCATCAATTAGTTTAGGAGCTGTAATTGACTTTTCTGATGCTATGATTTTTGCAATGGTATTCCCTAATGTTATTGGGTTAATTTTATTATCGTCTAAAGTTAGAGAAGAATTAAAAACCTATAAAGCTAAAATTAAGAATAGCTAATAGTAATTCGTTTTATGAAAAATATCAAATCCCACTTCGTGTTTACAAAACAACAACGTAGTGGGATTTTTGCATTGTTACTATTGATTATAGTGTTACAGTGTATCTATTTTTTTGTTGATTTTAAAACCGATGAAAAAATCAGTATTGCTGAAGAATATAAAATTACTATTTTTCAAAAGGAAGTAGATAGCTTAGTGCTGGTTCGGAAAAATAAAAAATATGAAATCCATCCGTACAACCCCAATTTTATAACCGATTATAAGGGGTATACATTAGGAATGTCTGAAGTAGAAATAGATAGGTTGCATGCGTTTAGGAAAACCAATAAGTATGTAAACTCAGCAAAAGAGTTTCAGCAGGTAACACAAGTGTCAGATTCTTTATTGAAAATTTTAGCAACAAAATTTAAATTTCCAGATTGGGTGACTGATAAAAAATCCTCTTATAAAAAATACAGCACTGCTTATCAAAAAGAATTAAACAAAACGACAGCAAAAGATATTTTAAAGCAAACAAAAATTAACTATAAGGTTTGTTATCGAATTATTAATTTTAGGGAAGATTTGGGTGGTTTTCAAAATTTTAATCAGTTGCAAGATGTGTATCAAATTACAGCAGGTGATATTGGTAAAATAAAAGCGAAATTTCGCCTAAAAATAATTCCAAATATTCAAAAAATTAATCTTAATTTAGCAAACGTTGAAGAATTATCAAAAAACGCCTATATAAATGAATATTTGGCAAGTAACATTGTTGAAGAACGTACGTTACGTGATGGATTCTCAAAAGTTTCTGAATTAAAATTTGTTAAAAATTTCCCTTCAGATAAATACGAACGCATACAAATTTACTTTACTGTTAATTGATACAGTTAAAGTTTTAACCTAATAGTTTTCTTTTATTGAAGTGAAAGAAAAACAAAAAAAAGAATAAAAATGAGCAGATATTTTACAGAAGAGCATGAGATGTTTAGAAGCAGTCTTCAAGATTTTTTAAAAAAAGAAGTAGTACCACATATTGATAAATGGGAAAAAACAGGAACTGTTGAACGTTTTATTTGGAAAAAATTTGGCGACATGGGTTATTTTGGATTATCAACTCCAGAAGAATACGGAGGGTTAAACCTTGATTTGTTTTACACGGTTATTTGGTTGGAAGAAATGCAAAAAATAAATTCAGCAGGATTTGCAGCAAATATGTGGGCACATGCATATTTAGCAATGACACACTTAAATAAAGAAGCAAGTCATGAAATTAAAGAAAAATACCTAACGCCAAGTGCTTTAGGAGATAAAATTGGATGTTTATGTATTACAGAGCCTTTTGGAGGTAGTGATGTAGCAGGTATGCGTACAACGGCTGTTAAAAAAGGAGATACGTATGTAATTAACGGTTCAAAAACATTTATAACCAATGGTGTATATAGTGATTATTTAATTGTAGCTGCTAAAACAGCCCCTGAGCTAGGAGGGAAGGGTATGAGTATTTTTGTAATGGATAGAGATACACCAGGTATAAGTGCAACAAAATTAGATAAGTTAGGTTGGAGAGCATCAGATACAGCGGAAATTGCATTTGATAATGTAGTAATACCGGCAAGTAATTTAATGGGAGAAGAAAACCAAGGGTTTCCATATATTATGCAACACTTTGCGTTAGAGCGTTTAATTATGGCAATTAATGCGCATGCAAGAGCAGAATATGCTATTGATTACGCTATTGATTATATGGCGGAACGTACAGCATTTGGTAAAAGTATAAATAGTTTTCAAGTGTTGCGTCATAAAATAGCAGATGCAGCAACGCAAATGGAAATTTGTAAAGAGTTTAATTACTCCGTAGCACAACGTTTAAATGACGGTGAGTATGTAGTAAAAGAAGCAACAATGAGTAAATTGGCATCAACCAAAATGGCAGATGAGGTAATTTATGAATGCTTGCAAATATTAGGCGGTTACGGTTATATGGAAGAATATCCAATGGCACGTTTATTACGTGATAGTCGTTTAGGTCCAATAGGCGGCGGCACTTCTGAAATTTTGAAAGAAATTATTTCAAAAATGGTAGTCGATAAGAAAAACTATAAGCCAGCAACGTAAAACCTGAGTTCCCTCTCCTTGAGGAGAGGGCTAGGGTGAGGTGAAATCACAAAAGTAGCTACTGCATATATAAGCTTTAATATAATTGCTATGAATACGTAAATAAACAATATTTGTGTATTCATAGCTTTTTTTGTATTGCTACTTATAGAAGGGGAGTCATTCCGAATAATAATGAGAAATCACACAAGTAACTACTACGTATGGTGGGCTTGAAATTTGAGTAGTAACTTTTAATGTAGTGTAAAAATAACCTTTAAGTTCCCTCTTTTTAGGAAAAGAGTTGGGGAGAGATGGGAATACTAAAATAAAGTGTAAATAAAAAAGCAATTAAAATTGTCAATATGTAAATTGTTTATATATTTGCAAACTGAACGCTAAAAGAGAGGAGGTTAAAACTTATGTTAATTATACCAATTAAAGACGGAGAAAATATAGATAGAGCTTTAAAGCGCTACAAAAGAAAGTTCCAACGCACAGGTAACAAGAATGCCTTACGTGAGAATAGATATTTCGCAAAACCTTCTGCTAAGAATAGAGTAAAGATGCAAAAAGCAGCTTATATTCAAAACTTAAGAGATCAAGAAGAAGTATAAAGAATAAAAAAACCCGATATGAAAATATCGGGTTTTCTTTTTTTACATAGTTTTTGATATTCAGGTTACTGTAGCTGAAAACTATTTACTGAAAACTTTACAATATAATACCTACCTTTGAGCTAAAGAATTATAAGTTGTCACAATTTACCTCCTATATAGATTATTTGACCTTAGAGAAAAATTATTCTCCACATACCGTATTAGCATATCAAAGAGATTTAGAAAGCTTTGCAGTTTATTGTGCTTCGGAAAATGACATTTTATATATAAAGGAATGTAAATATGTGCAAATAAGAAATTGGATAGTCTTTCTTTTAGATTCTGGTGTGGCAAATAAAACCATTAATCGTAAAATGGCTTCTTTAAAAAGTTATTATAAGTTTTTATTAAAAACAGAACAAATAAAAGTTTCGCCATTACTCAAGCATAAAGCCTTAAAAGTAGCCAAAAAAATTCAAGTTCCGTTTTCAGAAAAAGAAATGAACGTAGTACTTACACAAATGGAATTTGAACCCACGTTTAAGGGAAGGCGAGATCAATTAATGATAGAACTATTTTATGCAACAGGAATTAGAAGAGCAGAATTAATAGGGTTGCAATTGCAGGATGTTAATTTACAGCAAAAAACAATTAAAGTATTAGGTAAAAGAAATAAAGAGCGCATCATTCCGGTGACGGATAATTTAATGGTGTGTTTAAAAGCGTATTTGACTTTTAGAGAAAAAGTAGGAGCGCATGTAAAAAATGTGTTTATTACCCAAAAAGGAGTTAAAATTTATAATTCACTTGTCTATCGGGTAATAAATTCGTACTTTAGTAGAGCGTCTTCAAAGCATAAGAAAAGTCCGCATGTATTACGTCATACGTTTGCAACGCACTTATTAAATGAAGGAGCTGATTTAAATGCAGTAAAAGAATTGTTGGGTCATACTAGTTTAACAGCTACTCAAGTGTATACACATAATAGTATAGCAAAGTTAAAAAAAGCATACCAAAATTCACATCCGCGAAATCGAAAAAACTAAAGTTCAACCAAAAAACCAGATTACATTATGAAAGTAAACACTCAATCTGTAAATTTTTCAGCAGATAAAAAACTCGTAGATTTTATTCAAATGAAGTTAGATAAGCTAGATCATTTTTTTGATAAAGTCATTAATGCTGACGTATATTTAAAAGTAGAGAATAGAAGTGAGAAGGAAAATAAAATTTTTGAAATAAAATTAAATGTCCCAGGAGACTCTTATGTGGTAAAAAAAGAATGCAGATCATTTGAAGAAGGGGTGGATTTAGCCTCAAACTCATTAGAAAGGCTCTTGAAAAAACGAAAAGAAAAACAAAGAGCACATGCTTAAATAAAATAATTAAAAAAAGTATTGTATAAAATAAATAAATTCATACATTTGCAGTCCGTTAGAAATAGCGGACTTTTTTTGTTTTAAAAGCCGATGTAGCTCAGCTGGCTAGAGCAGCTGATTTGTAATCAGCAGGTCGTGGGTTCGAGTCCCTCCATCGGCTCAAGAAAAAACAAAGAAAAAAGTTCATTAAAATAATGATTTCTGGGGAGATACTCAAGCGGCCAACGAGGACAGACTGTAACTCTGTTGTTTTACGACTTCGTAGGTTCGAATCCTACTCTCCCCACCAAAGTTTTTGTAATAGCAAAAACTAAAAGATTTTTTTAAAACCAGAAGGTAACTATCAAGCTTCAACTTTTGATACTACTGGAAGGTTTTAAAAATTGCGAGAGTAGCTCAGTTGGTAGAGCGTCAGCCTTCCAAGCTGAATGTCGCCGGTTCGAACCCGGTCTCTCGCTCTAACTTATTTTGTTTCGAAAGAAATAAAATAAAGGATTTGATTACTTAAATTTATAAGTAATAAAAAGCCGGTGTAGCTCAGAGGTAGAGCGTTTCCTTGGTAAGGAAGAGGTCACGGGTTCAAGTCCCGTCATTGGCTCTGTAAAGAGTTAGTGAAAAATTTGTATAATTTTGAACACTAAATATAATAACTAAGTAAAAACAATTAGAAATGGCAAAGGAAACTTTTGATCGTTCCAAACCACACTTGAATATTGGTACAATTGGACACGTAGATCACGGAAAAACAACTTTAACTGCTGCAATTACGAAAGTATTAGCAGAAAAAGGATTATCAAAGGCATTAGACTTTGATCAAATTGATAATGCTCCAGAGGAGAAAGAAAGAGGTATTACTATTAATACATCTCACGTTGAATATACAACTGCAAACAGACACTACGCTCACGTAGATTGTCCAGGTCACGCCGATTATGTTAAGAACATGGTTACTGGTGCTGCTCAAATGGATGGTGCTATTTTAGTTGTAGCTGCTACGGATGGTCCTATGCCTCAAACAAGAGAGCATATCTTATTAGGTCGTCAGGTAGGTATCCCTCGTATGGTTGTCTTCATGAACAAATGTGATATGGTTGATGATGAGGAGTTATTGGAATTAGTTGATATGGAGATTAGAGATTTACTATCTTTCTATCAATATGATGGTGATAATACTCCAGTAATTGCTGGTTCTGCTTTAGGTGGATTAGAAGGTGATGCTAAATGGGTTGAGTCTATCATGGAATTAATGGAAGCTGTTGATGCTTGGATTGAGGAGCCAGTAAGAGAAATGGATAAAGATTTCTTAATGCCTATTGAAGATGTATTTTCAATTACAGGTCGTGGTACAGTAGCAACTGGACGTATTGAAACTGGTATTGCTAATACAGGAGATAATGTTGATATTATTGGTATGGGTGCTGAAAAGTTAACTTCTACTATTACTGGTATTGAAATGTTCCGTCAAATCTTAGATAGAGGTGAGGCAGGAGATAATGCAGGTATCTTGTTAAGAGGTATTGCAAAAGAAGATATTAAAAGAGGAATGGTAATCTGTAAACCAGGTTCTGTAACTCCACATGCTAAATTTCAAGCAGAGGTTTATGTTCTTAAAAAAGAAGAAGGTGGACGTCATACACCATTCCATAACAACTATCGTCCTCAGTTCTATGTAAGAACAACGGATGTTACAGGTACAATTAGTTTACCTGATGGAGTTGAAATGGTTATGCCTGGAGATAACTTAACTATTACAGTTGAATTACACCAAGCAATTGCATTAAATGTAGGTTTACGTTTCGCTATCCGTGAAGGTGGTAGAACTGTAGGTGCAGGGCAAGTAACTAAAATTTTAGATTAGAATTTAATCTAATTAAAAATAAATTTATAAGGTAAGGTGTCCTGATTTATCAGGATGCCTTACTGAATAAACGGGATTAGCTCAGTTGGTAGAGCACTGGTCTCCAAAACCAGGTGTCGTGAGTTCGAGTCTCTCATCCCGTGCAAATACTAATAAAGAAAAGAAAATGAGTTATATAAAAGAATCTTTTTTGGAGTTGAAAAACAACGTATCTTGGCCAACATTGCCAAATGCGCAAAAGTTAACTGTTTTAGTAGCGGTTTTCTCAATTCTATTTTCTCTTGCTATATGGGGAGTGGATACTGTTTTTTCAAAAGTAGTAGAAGCGTATTTCAATTTAATGAAATAATAAAATATAGTTAGGTATGAATTGGTATGTAGTAAGAGCCGTAAGTGGTCAAGAAAATAAAATTAAGAACTATATTGAAACTGAAATTTCAAGATTAGGGCTAGGTGATTTTGTGGAGCAGGTATTAGTGCCTACAGAAAACGTAGTGCAAATTCGTAATGGAAAAAAAGTTACAAAAGAAAAAGTTTATTTTTCAGGATACATTATGGTAAAAGCTAATTTAGCAGGAGAAGTGCCGCATGTTATCCGGTCAATAAACGGGGTAATAGGTTTTTTAGGAGAGGTAAAAGGTGGAGAGCCTGTGCCGTTAAGAAAAGCTGAGGTAAACCGTATGTTAGGTAAGGTTGATGAGTTGTCAATACAAGCTGATAATGTGATGATACCATTTACTATAGGGGAAACTATCAAAGTTGTTGATGGTCCTTTTAATGGGTTTAATGGTACTATTGAAAACATTAATGAAGAAAAGCGTAAAATTGAAGTAATGGTTAAAATTTTCGGAAGAAAAACACCATTAGAGCTAAGTTTTATGCAAGTAGAAAAAGTATAATATTGTTACATAAATATAAAACAATCATCTTTACGCTTCCAAAGTAAAGGTAAATTAAATTTAAACAAATGGCAAAAGAGTTAAGTAAAGTAGTAAAACTACAAGTTAGGGGAGGTGCTGCGAATCCGTCGCCACCGGTTGGACCCGCTCTAGGTGCTGCTGGTGTAAATATCATGGAATTCTGTAAGCAATTTAATGCGCGTACACAGGATAAACAAGGTAAAGTTTTACCAGTAGTAATTTCGGTTTATAAAGACAAATCATTCGAGTTTGTTATTAAAACCCCACCTGCAGCAGTTCAATTGTTGGAAGCAGCAAAAATTAAAAAAGGTTCGGGAGAGCCTAACAGAGTAAAAGTAGCTAAAGTTTCTTGGGATCAAGTTAAAACTATTGCAGAAGATAAAATGGTAGATTTAAATGCATTTACTATTGAATCAGCAATGAAGATGATTGCAGGTACTGCAAGATCTATGGGTTTAACAGTTTCTGGAGGAAATGCTCCTAATTAATCTAAAAGTATTTAAGAAATGGCAAGATTAACAAAAAAGCAAAAAGAAGCACAAGCGAAAATTGAAAAGAATAAAATGTATTCTCTTTCAGAAGCTTCTGTTTTAATAAAGGATATTACAAATGCTAATTTTGATGCGTCAATAGATATGGCAATCAGGTTAGGAGTAGATCCTAGAAAAGCAAACCAAATGGTTAGAGGTGTAGTTACCTTACCACATGGTACAGGTAAAGATATTAAAGTTTTAGCATTGGTAACACCAGATAAAGAAGCGGAAGCAACAGCAGCGGGAGCTGATTATGTTGGTTTAGATGAATATTTAGCTAAAATTAAAGGTGGATGGACAGATGTTGATGTAATTATCACAATGCCTTCAGTAATGGGTAAATTAGGTCCCTTAGGTCGTGTTTTAGGACCAAGAGGTTTAATGCCTAACCCAAAAACAGGTACAGTAACTATGGATGTTGCTAAAGCTGTTAAAGAGGTGAAAGCTGGTAAAATTGACTTTAAAGTTGATAAAACAGGTATCGTTCACGCTTCAGTTGGAAAAGTATCTTTTGATGCTCAAAAAATTGAAGAAAATGCAGACGAATTATTAAAAACAATAATGAAATTGAAGCCAACTACAGCTAAAGGGGTGTACGTGAAAAGCATTAGCATTTCAAGTACAATGAGTCCTGGAATAGCAATAGATCTTAAAGCGGCAGCAGTTTAATTAGTAGTTAAAAACTTTATATTATGAACAGAGAAGAAAAATCAGCGATAATTAAAGACTTAACTGCTCAGTTAGCTGAAAATGCTAATATTTATTTAGCAGATATATCAGGTTTAAACGCAGGAGATACTTCTGATTTAAGAAGAGCTTGTTTTAAAGCCGATGTGTCTTTAGCAGTAGTTAAGAATACATTGCTTGCAAAGGCAATGGAAGCTTCAGATAAAGAATTTGAAGATCTTCCTTCAGTATTGAAAGGAAATACATCTTTAATGTTTTCTGAAACAGGAAATGCACCAGCAAAAGTAATTGCAGCATTTTTGAAAAAAACAAAAGGAGAAAAACCTTTATTTAAAGGTGCTTTTGTAGAGCAGTCAGTTTATTTAGGAAAAGATCAATTAGCAGTACTAGTTGAGATCAAATCTAAAGAAGAATTGATTGGTGATATTATTGGATTGTTACAATCTCCAGCTAAAAACGTAATTTCTGCGTTAAAATCTGGTGGTGGTACAATTGCAGGTATCTTAAAAACGTTATCTGAAAAGTAAGATAACACCAAAACGTGTACGCACAAAAATAAATATATATTAAAAACATTTTAAAACGATAGAAAATGGCAGATTTAAAAGATTTCGCAGAACAATTAGTAAACTTAACAGTAAAAGACGTTAATGAATTAGCTAACATCTTAAAAGATGAGTATGGTATTGAGCCAGCAGCAGCAGCAGTAGTA
The DNA here is from genome assembly GCA_964608925.1 of uncultured Kordia sp. GTDB lineage: Bacteria > Bacteroidota > Bacteroidia > Flavobacteriales > Flavobacteriaceae. The sequence goes on along the minus strand of CAZSQD010000056.1, from coordinate 619 downwards.
GCAGCAGGTCCAGCAGCAGGTGGAGCAGATGCAGCAGAAGAGCAAACTGAATTTGATGTAATATTAAAAGCAGCAGGTGGTTCTAAATTAGCAGTTGTAAAATTAGTTAAAGAATTAACAGGTTTAGGTTTAAAAGAAGCTAAAGGAATTGTTGATAGTGCACCAGCACCAATCAAAGAAGGAGTATCTAAAGATGAGGCAAATGCTTTAAAAGCATCTTTAGAAGAAGCAGGAGCAGAGGTAGAATTAAAATAATTTTCCCCCAGCAATAAGCTAAGGTTTAGGTCTTTGAGAGCATTCTCATAGACCTAAACCATTTTGCGTATATAAAATATACGTATTTTTTAAGATATTTATTTACTATATAATTTCTAAAATTGATGTTAGCAACACCTTACGAAAGAATAAGTTTTTCATCGGTAAACAACATACCTGACTATCCAGATTTTTTGGATGTTCAAATCAAATCCTTTCAAGATTTTTTTCAATTAGAAACAAAATCTGATGAACGTGGAAATGAAGGTTTGTACAATACCTTCATGGAAAACTTTCCAATTACAGATACGAGAAATAATTTTGTATTAGAATTCATTGATTACTTTGTTGACCCTCCACGTTA
>CAZSQD010000055.1:0-11860 GCA_964608925.1 uncultured Kordia sp. | reverse complement strand
TTAGCATTATTAATTAACGACAACGATTTGTTGCGTTAGAACCTTGAATGTAGCAAAAATATTTTAGATGAATGGATTGAAATACTCGTCAAGTTACAACTGTCTAAAAATTAACATAGTACTATATCTATATTAAAGTTAAAGGGAAGAGGAAGGGGCTCATAAAATATAATTTTATGAGCTTTACTACGGAAAAAGGTATTTATTTAAGAATTTTAGTGGCTCCTTCCAAATACATTTGTCGTACTTTTTTCATCAAATTTGAGGAGTATACAAAATCGGTTACTGCTTTATTATCGGTTTTAAAAATATCTTTATTACTACCTTCCCATGCTTTTAAACCGTGTTCTAAAAACACAATTTTTTGCCCTATTTCCATTACTGAGTTCATATCATGTGAATTGATAACCGTGGTAATATTATATTCTTCGGTAATTTCTTGTATTAAATTATCAATTACAATTGACGTTTTAGGGTCTAGTCCAGAGTTAGGCTCATCACAAAACAAATATTTAGGATTCATTACTATTGCACGTGCAATAGCTACCCTTTTTTGCATTCCTCCAGAAATTTCAGAAGGCATTTTTGTATTGGCATTTACCAAATTTACGCGTTTAATAACTTCATTGGCTCTCGCTAACATTTCCTCCTTTGATTGCTTTGAAAACATTTGCATGGGAAACATTACATTTTCTTCTACCGTCATAGAGTCAAATAAGGCGCTCCCTTGAAAAACCATTCCAATTTGTGAACGCAATTCTCTTTTTTCTGATTGAGACAAATCACTATAAACTTGATCATGAAAAGATATAGTACCTTCTTCAGGTGTATGTAAACCTAATAATGATTTTATAAATACTGTTTTACCACTACCACTCTGCCCAATAATTAAATTGGTTTTACCGGCTTCAAAAACAGTAGAAATTCCTTTTAAAACTTCTGTACCATTAAAACTTTTATGTATATTATTTACGGTTATCATACTAGGTTAACATTAATTGAGTGATTACATAATTGACCAAAATAATTACAACACTGGTCCATACAAAAGAGGATGTTGCTGCCTTACCAACTTCCAACGCGCCACCTTTCATATAATAGCCATGAAAAGAAGGTATAGTTGCTAATATGAAAGCAAAAAATAAGGTTTTTATATAGGCGTATATAATATGAAAAACTTCAAAATCAAGTTGCAAACCATATACAAAATCTTCACTGGTAGAAAACCCTCCGTAAACGCAAGCCATCCAACCGCCTAAAATTCCTAAAAAGATAGCAATAGTAATGATAAAAGGATACAATAATAAGGCTACTATTTTAGGGAATACTAAGTAATTTAGAGAGTTAATACCCATTACTTCCAACGCATCTATTTGCTCCGTTACCCGCATAGTACCTATACTTGAAGTAATAAAAGACCCCACTTTACCTGCCATAATAATAGACATAAAGGTGGGTGCAAACTCTAATATTATACTTTGTTTTGTGGCATACCCTACCAAATATCTTGGTAGCATTGGGTTATCCGTATTTAAAGCGGTTTGTATAGCAATTACCCCTCCAACAAAAAAGGAAATAAAGGCTACAATACCTAATGACCCTATAATAAGATCTTCAATATCTTTTAATATTAATTTTTTTAAAGCACTCCACTTGGTAAACTTGCTAAAAATATCTTTTAGCATAATAAAATAGAGCCCGAAATCGGAAAGTTGTTTCATAGACTGCTAAATTATTAATTTCTACCAAAAAAATGTTACTTTTGATGAAAATAAACAGCTACTTTTAAAAAAAGGACTTCATTATGAAAAAAATCGCACTATTATTCATCGCATTTACTTTAACAAACTGTAAATCACAACAAACCTCAACTACCATTAAAGCTATTAAAAAGCCAAAATTAGTGGTGGGTATTGTAGTGGATCAAATGCGATATGATTACTTAACACGATTTGAAAATAAATTTGGTAATGATGGGTTTAAACGCTTATTAAACGATGGTTATAATTGTAAAAACCACCATTTTAACTATGTACCAACCTATACAGGTCCTGGTCACGCATCAATTTACACAGGTACTTCACCTATGAATCACGGTATTATTGCCAATTATTGGTATAACAAGTTTACGGATAAAACCGTGTACTGCGCTGAAGATACTACTGTAAAATGTGTAGGTTTTGCTACGGATAAAGAGCGGATGTCACCCAAACGCATGCTCACCACTACATTTGGTGATCAATTACGATTACATACACAACAAAAGGCGAAGGTTATTGGGGTTTCTTTAAAAGATAGAGGTGCTATTTTACCTGCAGGTCATAGTGCGAATGCTGCCTATTGGTTTAGCGGAAAAAAAGAAGGCAAATGGGTTACCAGTACTTATTACACCAATACTTTACCAAAATGGGTGGTTAATTTTAACACAACTACTCCTACCTATTTAAAAACTTGGAATACCATTTTACCTATTGAAAAATATACTGAAAGTGGTGCCGATTTAAACACCTATGAAAATAGTTTTAAAGGTGAAAAAACGGCTGATTTTCCGTATGATTTGAAAAAATTGGCTCCAAAAAACAAAGGATTTGATATTTTAAAAGCGACTCCGTTTGGAAATGACATGACTACTGATTTTGCATTAAAAGCAATAGAAAACGAACAATTAGGTGTTGATGATATTACGGACATACTAACCATTAGTTACTCTTCTACCGATTATGTAGGGCATCAATTTGGAGTAAACTCTGTAGAAATTGAAGACACTTACATTAGGTTAGACCGTAGTTTAGCAAAACTATTTACATATTTAGATACGCAAGTAGGAAAAGGTAATTATACCTTGTTTTTAACTGCTGATCACGGTGCAGTACAAGTTCCTCATTATCTAAAAAGTCAAAAAATACCTGCTGGTTATTTTGACAACAAAGCCTTTAAAAAACAAGTAGAAGCAATTTTAGTGAACAAGTTTAAATATGATGGCTTAGTAAAAAATATTAGCAATCAACACATTTTTTTAAACAGAGAATTGATTACAAACTACAATTTAAACTTATCAGAAATTGAAACTTTTTTAGTACAAGAAATTGTTTTGTTTAATCATATTGATAAAGCCTACACTGCAAATACACTAAACAGTAGTCAATTTACAAATGGCACAGGTGCTTTGATACAAAACGGATACCATCAAAAACGATCTGGTGATGTGGTTTTTGTTTTGGAACCATCCGTAATTAGCTATTCTAAAAAAGGTTCTACTCACGGTAGTAGCTTTAGCTATGACACCCATGTGCCACTGCTATTTTATGGTAACGGGATACAAAAAGGAAGTACACTTACTAAAACCGAAGTTATTGATATTGCCCCTACTGTTTCGGCATTACTAGGTATTGCTTTCCCTAATGGTTGTACGGGGAAACCGTTGCCTTTTGTATTAAAGTAAGAGGTTTTATTTTACCTTAATTTTACACTTCAACTCATTACCCAGTGCATCTACAACCGTTATTGTATGTATTCCTACTTTCGGAGTAACAGCTATTTCATGAAATGTTTCGGTGGTTTTTAAATACACATCATCTAAATACCAAAATACTTTGGTTGCTGGTTTTGTATGCGCAATTTTAAAAATTACTGGATTTATTTGTTCGTTTTCATTAACCGCTAAAATAATAGTACTGTTATTTTTTGGGAAAATAAAATCCATAGTAGCAGTAGTTTCTCCTGTACAATCTTCTCGTAGCGGAGGTATTTGCCTATAATTGGCATGGTGTTTTTTATAATACCATTCTTGCAATGGAGGTAAAGTAAACCACGATACGTTTTTGATATTATCTAAACTTTCACAAGCTGTGTTTACCTGATGTGTTTTAGTTGCATTTAAATGCACCAAATGATGATACGGGCAACTTTTAAAACGCTTCCCTATAATTGGCACTAACAATTTTGTTTGCTCACATAAACTAGTAGCTAAATAGCCACTTTGCGTACACACATCAACTTCTTCTAATTCATTTAAAGGTTTGGCAAACCATTCGGATTTTGGAAACACATTAAATACATCAAACAAAACAGGTGCCGCACTATTAATTCCTGTTAAATTGGGTCTTCCTTCCCCATCCGCATTACCCACCCAAACACCTACCACAATATCTTGAGTTACACCTATTGCCCATGCATCTCTATTACCAAAACTGGTTCCTGTTTTCCAAGCTATTTTTTGAGAAGAATCATAAAACTTCCAAGCTTGATCACTTTCTGGACGGTTTACTTCTTGCATTGCTTCAAAACCTAAATAAATACTACCTGCATCAAATATTGTTTTTTCGGGAGTTTTATCTCCTAAATTAAAAGTTACTTTTTTTTGATAAGATGGTTTTTGAAATTCTTGTGTATAATATTCACTCTCTGAAGTCGTAAAATGATTTACAGTACTGGCTAAATTCATATAGGTAGTACACAAATCCCACAAACTACTTTCTGCCCCTCCTAAAATTAAAGATAAACCGTAATGATTAACGCCCTTATTAATATGTTTCATTTTAAAAGCACCTAGCTCTTCATAAAACCTACCCAAACCATATTGATGCAACATCCGCACTGCAGGCACATTTAATGATTTTGCCAATGCCTTTTTTGCCGTAACTGCTCCTGTGTATTGTAAGCTAAAATTTTGCGGTTGATAATCAGCAATAGTTGTGGGTATATCCGCCACTAAAGTATTGGGTAACAGCTCACCTTTGTCTAACATTGCCATATACAACAATGGTTTCAATACGCTACCTGTACTTCTTGGTGCGTTAATAACATTTACGTCCTTCTGATTTTGTTTTGTGGTAGGCGTATTACCTACATAACTTAACACTTTTTTTGTTTTTACATCCAAAACTAAAACTGCCATATTATGCACTCCGTTTTGTTGCAACAAATTATAGTGTTGTTTTACAATGGCATTTACGTTTTGTTGCTGTAAATAATTTACCGAAGTTTGAATACGTTTTCCTTCGTTTTTTTTAGCTACTTCCTGTAATAAATGAGGAGCTATTTGTGGTAACGGAAATGGTTTTTGTGGCAATTGTTCTTGCAATGCCAATTGATACGTTAGCGAATCTATTTTATTTTTTCGCATCAATTTTAAGAGTAATCGGTTTCGTTTTTTTATGAGTTTTTGTTGGTTTTTACCTGGATAAATTAAACTAGGAGCATTGGGCAACACTGCTAAAGTTGCACTTTCTGCCCATGACAATTGGTGTGGTTCCGCCCCAAAATATCGCCATGAAGCAACATCTAAACCTACTACATTACCACCAAAAGGTGCGTGAGCACTATATAATTGTAAAATTTCTTCTTTTGATTTTTTAAATTCTAAGCGTGTTGCTAAAATAAGTTCATACGCTTTTTCAAAATAGGTGCGTTTTTGCCCATTACGAGACAAACGTATTACTTGTTGCGTTAACGTACTACCACCACGTACAATTTTGCCTTTCGCTAAATTTACCCGAATTGCTTTTAGAATAGAAATGGGATTAAACCCCCAATGCTGATAAAAATGTGCATCTTCAAACTGAACAATGCATTGTTTAAATTTATCTGGAATGGTAGCTGACATTGGAAACCGCCATTGCCCATCTTTTGCAATTTTTGCACCTAATAAAATACCGTTTGTACTTTCTATAACTGTTGCATACGGTGTTTTAAATAATTGTTTGGGTAAACAAAATACATAACCTAACAACAAAACCAATAACACAATTGATTTTTTAGGATGGGTTTTGAATACTTTTTTTAACTTTTTCAAATGCTATATGTAATTAGTTGCCCTAAAATAATCATTTCTTATTAGTAAGCATCAAAAAAGCCACTAAAAATAGTGGCTTTTCTTACAACATTTTTTGTTGTTAATTATTAAATACGTTATTTTAGAATAACATTTTTAATCCGAAATTAAGATTCATTGAATTGAACCCTAAAGCTAATTTGTTTGTAGAATCTCCTACATCTGGATCCGTTACACTGTAACCAAAAGCACCAAAAGTAGCTTCAATAGTAAATTTACCACCAATAAAATAATCTACACCAGGACGTAAATTAAAACCGTATGTATTTACTGTATCTGCTAACGTTACAGGAACATCTGCTTGAGCAAATAAGAAAAATTTATCTGACATACCCCAATATTTTCTTGCTAAAGGCATTAAAATAACGGCATCTACAGCATCGGCGTTTCCTACTGTTGTAGTAGTATAACCTACACCCATACCAACTGTTACTGTTGGTGCTACAAAAGTACCAACTACTGGTAAAATTGTAAATGAACTTGTATCCGTAGCGTCATCATCACTAAATTCTAATTGGCCTAAAGCCCACCAAGTTCCTTTGAACCCTTCTGCTGATTTTTCTTTTTCTTGTGCATTTACGTTTACTATTGTAAATAATGCAACCACTGCTAATAATAAAGTTTTTTTCATAATATTAAGTTTTATATTTATATGTTTATACAAAAATAAGACCTAATTATCTTTTAACAACTGATAAATGTCAGACTTGAAAAAAAAAATTATTTATTTATTATAATTCAAATTGATATTCTCTTTCTACTTTACAAATACGCACGTGATAGGATGCATACCAATTGGTTTTTCCTTTTTCTTGCGCAACTAAATGTGCGGTATTGGCTTTCCAATTTTGTATAGCTACTAAACTCTCCCAATAGGAAACCGTAATACCTATTTTTTCTCTTGCGGATTCCACACCAATAAATCCTTTTTGCTGCTGCGCAAGATGCATCATTTGTGTTGCCATTTTATTATATCCGCTATCCCCTTCAGTACGTTTTGATGTAAATATTACAGCATAATATGGTGTTGTTGGTTTCATAAAATTGCTTTTTTCAATTTCAAAATGGTACTTACGTGTAACCCATAATGTAGATTATTAAAACATATTGCATCTTCCAAACTGGTAATGGTAAAATTGTATGAAGTTGGATAATCTTTATATGTTTTAAAAATACCGTTATCTAAATCGACTTGCAAACCGTTAAACTGATTTTTAAATTGTGTAATTATTACTTTACAATCTGATTCAGAAACCTCACTTTCAGGTTTTGTTCCTTTTCTATAATTATCCACAAAATCAGATTCTAAATTTAATTCATTACCTGACAATCCATATATTAATAGTTTTTGAGTTACTGTTAAATGGGCAACATTCCATATTAAATTATTTGTAAATCCTTGTGGAATTTCATTTAATTGCTTTGTTGATAGCCCTTCAATAATAGATACTACATTATTAATTGAGGTCTGTAATAGTTTTAATTCTGATTTCATTATTTATATTTTTAGTTTCAGCTCAACAAGTTCTCGATACTAATTATAGAATTTGCCAATCCTATAATTCACTCGAACAGACGTTAATATTATATTTTATACCAATTTATCAAACTCTTAATACATTTTTATCTGCTGATTTTTTATTATTATGTTTCACGTCAGTTCGAGTGATTCCGAGAGGTACGATTCGGAATTGTACCGAGAACCTCAACCCATTGTCCTTTGGTGCGCACCAAATAATCATCATCATACATTGCTTCACATTGCACTCCTGGTAAATAATAATTACCCAAATAAGAAGCGTTTAATAACACTCTAATGGTTTTTGTTTCACGTGGTTTTAAATCAAAATAAAACTGAGTACGATCATCTCTAATGTCCTCATAATCAATTTTATTTTTTGCAAACTCACCAAAATCGGTATAACGTGTATTTACAATTTCCCAACCTGATGGAAAAACAGTTGTTAGCGCCACATCTTTAATTTTTTGATTACTCTGATTGTGAATGACCATTTCAGCAATAAAATCGGTTCCTTGTTCTAATTTATTCACTGTAACTCGCTTTCCATTTTTTAACAAATAATTTACCGTAGCGGTTAAATTACGCTGTACCGTTTTTTCCTCACCTACTGGCAACACCCCTGTATTTAAAACACTCACATAAACTATATTTGAGTATTTATTTGTTAATTGAATGGTGTTTTCTTCGTTTTTAATTTGCAATTCCCTACTTAATAAGGTTTTATTTGTTTGCATTTTTGTTACAGTACCACCATTAGCTTGTACCGAAACATTTAATCCTTTACCTCCTATTAATTTGGCATATTTTGCCATTGCTAATAAACTATATGCTGTAGTTTGAGTACTCATATATCTTTTTTCTGACAAAGACGAAGCTATATTTTTACCCAATTTTCTTGCTTTTGTTAAGTCTTTTAGTAATACAAAAGTTTCCAAAACCATCGCCTTATTTCTATCTGAAGAACCATAGGTATAATAATGTGCTTTCTGTTCTTGGAAATTTTGAGGTGTTGTATTCACAATTGTATTAGCAACTTCTTTTTGTCCAATTAGCGCATACGCAGCTGCTAAACGTAATTTTGCTTGATTGTCAATTTCTTTAGTTTCTCTTAAACGATTCATTGATGATAAATCCGCACTACCTACCAATGCTAAGGTGTATAAACGGTATGCTTGCGCTAAACCGTTACGATGATTTCTACTATCTAATCGCCATTTTTTTGCTGCATTTTGTTGGTAACTTATCCATTTACTTTTAAATGAAATGGGCAATACAAATCCTTTTTGTGCTGCTTCAATTAAAAAATGACCTGCATAACTTGTTGCCCAATCATTTATTGAATATCCTCCCTGCCAATATGAAAAGCCACCATTTGGTTTTTGAAAATGTGCCAAACGATCAATACCTTTTTGTATATTAATTTGAATTTTCTGTTTTCTTGCTGCCGATAAATCAAAAATATCATTTAAAAATAACTGCGGAAAAACGCTTGACGTAGTTTGCTCTACACAACCGTGTGGGTATTTAATTAAATATTGCAAGCGACTGTTAAAATCCATTGCAGGTAGTGATGATAATTCTACTTGAGCTGTATTGGTTCCTGTTACCCCAAAAGTTGCAAAATTGATAGTTTGGGTACTATTTGGCTCTAAAATTATGGAATGAACTGCTGTTGTAGCAATATTTGGGTTTATAGCATCTACCTCTACACTATATGAAGATTTTTCTCCATTACCAGAAGCAGTAACTTCAATAATTCCAATACCGTTTTTCAATACTTCTATATCAAAATATACCATTTTTTCATCTGGTTGTGTAAAATTTACGTACTGTACAGCTTCACCAATTACTTTAAATGTATCATTTTGTTTTAACCTAATCGTTACATTTTTTATCTTCTTTTCCATTGCGAAAACCGTAATTGGCAAACGCACTTTTTCTCCTGGAGTTACTTTACGTGGCATTGACGCTAACAACATTAATGGTTTACGCACTGGTGTTGTTTTTTCGGTACTACCATACGCAGCAACATCTGGGTTATGTGCAACAACCATTGTACGCACAGACCCTACATATTTTGGTAATTTAATAACATGTGATTTAGACGCATTAGCTTTTAACTCAAATGGACCTAAATAGATTACTACGGGTTTAAAACGGTTGGCTTTTTTACTTTTACTACCCGCCAACATACCATCACCACCAATACTAAATACTTGGTTTATTTTACCGCCATACGCTCCTACAACATCATCATAAATATCCCATGTTTTTACACCTAATGCTTGTTTTGCATAAAAAACATCCCACGGATTTGGGGTTTTAAATCGAGTTAAATCCAACAAACCTTCATCTACAATAGCTATAGAATACGTCATTGGTTTTCCTGTTTTTTCTTTTACTTTTACCGTTACCTTTGCTTCAGGTTCTAAAACGGATGGCATTGTAATTTGAGGATATAAACGTGTTGCAGGATCTTCCACCGTAATACCTGTAACACCATACCTTCTAATAGGTAAATCATTTTTAGTATTTGCATGTGGTTGAATTGCCGAAATACTAATGTACACGTTTGGTGCCATTTCTGGAGTTACCGTAAAACTAAATTTTGTATTTCCTTTTTGGCTATTCACCCAATGAGATTCTAACACCTCTGTACCGTTTTCAATAGTTACCAAAGCTGTACCTCCTGCAACCGTTGGTATGGTTACCGTAGCGGTTTCGCCTACATTATAATTATTTTTATCCGCAGCAAAAACTAACATGGTAGCTTCATCAGGGTTTCCTTTACGCGCTTTACCTGCCCACCCTGGCCAATCAACAAATATCATTTTACCTGTAGCATGACCACTTTTTTTATTGACAACTCGCACTAAATAACGTCCCCATTCTGGGTATTTTAATTCAAATTTAAAGGTTGCTTTACCATTACTATTTGTTGAAATTGTTTTTTGAAAAACGGCTTCTTTATAACTTCTGCCATCATATTGTGATAGGTTATTGCTAGATGCGTTCCACCACCAACTATGGTTTACTTTATAAATTTTTACTTCCAAATTAGAAACCGCAATAGGTTTCCCGTTTTCATTTACCGTTGCTACATCAAACCTGTGTTGGGTATCTGTCAATAACATATTACGTGCTCTATCTCCTTTTGGAGTGCTTAACCCAACGTAGGAAGAATATGGTGAGTAGGTTTTTGTAAATACATCCGTACTAAAATCGCCTCCATTTTCATAAACTTTAGTAATAAATGAAGCTTTTAATAGCCCCGGAGATTTTTTATTGATAGATGGGTTTATGCTAAAAGATGTTTTTCCGTTTTGATCTACTCGCCCTTTATAAATTGTTTGCTCGTCCGCACTAAAATTACGTGCAGGATCATCAAATACATAATTTGGGAAGGATTTAAATTCAGTTTGTTGCTGATGAAATTTTACATTTATATCAGCTTTTAAATTTTTAGCCACCGCACCGTGCAACCAAGTTACTGCTAAATTTCCTTTTACATATTTACCTGATGTAATTACTTCATCATTAAAACCAACTTTTATTTTTAAACGGTTGGGCTTTATGGTTTCTATTTTAATACGCTTGCTAAAATTAGCCCCTCCTACATTTACTTTTGCAGTCCAATTACCTGTTAACGCTTTATCAGTAGTTGGGATTGTAAAACGATAAAAATTATTTAAATTTTGAGTAACTACCTCTCTATACACTACTGTACCTTTTGGATTTAATAATTCTATTTTTACAGGATGATTTTTTGGTAATTTATTTGCTTTATCATTTAACATGAATGATAAAAACAAGGTGTCCCCTGGTCGCCAAACGCCACGTTCACCATAAATAAAACCCTTTAATCCTTTCTTTAGTTTCACTCCAAAAACTTGGTACTTACTCATAGAAAGTGCATTACCATCTGCTAATTTTACATAGGTAGATTGGTTGTTTTTTGACACAACAGCAAAAAACGCTGCTTTAGGAGCATCAAATTGTACTACTCCTGTAGCATCGGTATTTTGCATACCTATTTCTTGTTGTTGATAATTATAAAATTTTACCATTGCATTATCAACAAGTTGTGCCGTTAACAAATTACTAACCGCAACAAAATAAGCGTTATTTAATCCTTTTTTTACCGTTACTCCTAAGTTAGACGCCAATACATTTGCGGCTACTTTTCGGTTTCGGTAGTAGGAATTATCACAAGGGTTATCACGTTCTCGCCAATCATAATCATAATAACCTTCCTCATTATAATAACCACCAAAATCCCAATTACTATCTTCTATAGCTTCTTCATCATAATTAATTTCTTGCTCAATACTAGTAGCTTCATCTTCCTCATCACATTTATATAATGAATAGGCTTTTTTAAAGGATAACTCAACCCGATAAATTGCACCTTGATCTGCTGAAATTATAGCTTTTAAATCAACTGCAAAAGCATTCCATTTGCTTAAACTATTTGTTGATTTTTGCTGAAGATTAATTGTTTTTTT
>CAZSQD010000054.1:7903-11874 GCA_964608925.1 uncultured Kordia sp. | reverse complement strand
AGTGCGGATTTGAATACCATGTATCCTGCATCTGGCAATTTAACGCATTGGGCAAAACAGGGAGTTTTATTATTGAATGCCACTTTAACGGTTACCGAAAAAAAACCTGCAAGTCATCAAAAACAAGGTTGGGAAACCTTTACAGATAGCATAATTTCTAAAATATCAGACCAAAAAGAAAAGGTGATATTTTTACTTTGGGGTGGATATGCAAAAAAGAAAGCAAAACTAATTGATACTAAAAAACATTTTATTTTAGAATCAGGGCATCCATCACCATTAAGTGCCAATAGGAGATATTGGTTTGGAAATCAACATTTTTCTAAAGTAAATGCTATTTTAAAAGAAAATAACAAAGCTAAAATTGATTGGATTTTATAAATGATGCACCAACTCCTCATAAGTAGCTTTACGGGTAATAATATCTAAATCTATCAATTTATTTTGAATGCGTTCAATAGTTTGTTTATCAATATTTTCTTGACTCCATTCCGTTAAACCTAACCATTCTTCAACATCTTCAATTTTTTGATCATACCTATTGGATATCATTTGTGTGATGCTGGGTATCATTTTAAACTCTTCCGTAGTACGGTTTATAATATCTAAAATGGTTTGTATAGTTTCTGGATCGTTTTCAATAACCTCATTACGTACTGCAATTACAAAACAGGGCCAAGGAGTAGGGCAGTAATCAATAGCTCTAAAGGTACCATTATCTACATATGGTTTTGTGGTAAATTTTTCCCACATAAAATAGTCACCTATACCGTTTGGCAAGCCTAAAACTGCACCCTCTAAATTTTTAATCACTTCAAAATCCAAATCTTTTTTGGTGTCCCAATTATTATTTTCGGCATTTACATAGGCCATTAAATGTGAACCAGAACCATAACGGCTAATTGCTGCTTTTTTACCTTTTAGATCGGCTATTTTTTTATAGGTTGAGTTATTGGCAACATGAATACCCCAAATTAATGGCGATTTCGTATAAATTTGAACAATTTTACAATCGTTACCATTAATAATATCACGTATAATACCTTCCGTAAGTATCACTGCCATATCAATTTCTTTATCACGCAATGCTTTACACATTTGCCCTGTACCTCCATAATAATCATGCCAACGCAAATTGATATTTTCTTTGGGATAGCTTTTATCTCTCAAGGTTAAATACCAAGGAAGATTAAAGTGCTCAGGTACACCACCAATTTTAATATTTTTCATAATATGATGATTAAGAAACAAGTTTATTTAACGTATATTTAATCAATTTTTCTACTACAGCGTAGGGGTCTTTACTAAATGTGCCATTTGCTCTATTGGCAATAATAGCATTCATGGATAAGGCTTGATGTCCTAATAGTTGTGCTAAACCATAAATAGCAGAAGTTTCCATTTCTAAATTAGTTACTTGCGTACCATTATGGTTAAAACTATCCATTTTATTATTTAATCCTGCATCTTGTAAAGCTAAACGCAATACACGCCCTTGTGGTCCATAAAAACCAGGTGCTGTTGCTGTAAAACCTTGATAAACTTGAGTATCATCAGCTAATTGATTAATTAAATTTTGAGATCCTTTAATTATGTATGGTTTTGCCTTATCACTTGACCAATTGGTGTGTTTTATAAAGGCATCTTCAATATCCGCTTCAAAAATGTGTTTTGCTTGGTAAGAGTGTAGTAAACCGTCTAAACCTAAACCGTATTTTGCCATTACAAAACTATCTACAGGAATATCCGCTTGCAAAGAGCCCGAAGTACCAATACGTACAATTTGTAGTTGTTTATGTTCTTTATTAACCGTTCTGGTTTCTAAATTAATATTTACTAAAGCATCTAATTCATTCAATACAATATCAATATTGTCAGGTCCAATACCTGTTGAAATAACTGTTAATCGTTTGCCTTTATAAGTACCGGTTTGTGTTTTAAATTCTCTTTTTTGTATGGAAAATTCAATAGTGTCAAAATGTTTGGTAATTTTTTCAACTCTATTTTGATCACCAACAAAAATAACGGTATCGGCAATATGTTCTGGTTTTAAATTTAAATGATAAATGCTACCATCTGGATTTAATATTAATTCGGATTCTGCTATTCTCATATGTTAAGCATTAGGCTGTATGCGGTACGCAATAAGCTATATTTGTAAAATGTTTTTGTTGAAAAATTATCCACCCACGCGTTTGGTTTTGAATCCTTTTTCTTGTAAAATTCGCATAATTTTATCTCTAAAATCACCTTGAATAATAATTTTATCGTCTTTAAAACTACCGCCAACGCTTAGTTTTTGTTTTATTTCCTTAGCAAGTTGTTTAAAATCAGTAGCGGCACCCGTATAGCCATCAATAATGGTAATGGGTTTTCCTTTTCGTTTTTCATACTTACAAAGTAAAGGCTCATCTTGCAACCAAAGGGTTGATTTTTCTGGTTTCGGAATTTCCTTTTCTTCGTGTGTTGGAAATAAATTTTGTAATTGATCTCTTAAATCCATGTTTGTTTTTTTAGCCCTGATTGATGCGACATCCTTTTTTTTTGACTGTAAATATACGTTTTTACGAACGTAGTGAAGTAATCTCTAATAATAGAGAGGTTACACAGAAAATAAATTTTCACTTTTAAAAGTAAAAAAAGATACAGCGGAAAGCAGGTTCTTGGCTTCTTATCAAATTATTTTTTAATTAATCCCAATTCAATTAAACGTTCATTTAAAAATGCTCCAGCGGTAATGTCTTCAAATCCTTTTGGGTTATTTGCTGTTACACAGTTTTCTAAACAGTTTAGTGGCATTTCACTTACAGGGTGCATAAAAAACGGAATAGAATAACGGGAAGTACCCCATAATTCTTTAGGCGGATTTACAACTCTATGTATGGTGGATTTTAGGGTGTTGTTGGAGTGACGTGAAAGCATGTCACCTACATTTATAACCAATTCATCTGGTTGTGCCATGGCATCATGCCAATTACCTTCATTATCTTGCACTTGCAATCCTTTACCGTGAGCCCCCATTAAAAGGGTTATTAAATTAATGTCACCATGAGCAGCTGCACGTACTGCATTTTTAGGTTCTGACGTAATAGGTGGGTAGTGTATAGGTCTTAAAATACTGTTACCGTTGTGTATAAATTTATCAAAATAATGCTCCTCTAACTTTAAAAATAATGCCAATGCACGTAATACATAAACGCCTGTTTTTTCTAACATTTTATAAGTTTCTTTACCTATGGTATTAAAAGCAGGAAGTTCCTCTACATCAACATTTTCAGGGTATTCTGCTTTTCTTGTAGCATCATCTTCTACATATTGTCCAAAGTGCCAAAATTCTTTTAAATCGCCTTCTTTTTTACCTTTAGCAGATTCTTTACCGAAAGAAATATACCCACGTTGTCCGCCAATACCTTCTTCTTCATATTTGCGTTTTGTAGCTACGGGTAGCTCAAAAAAGTTTTTAATTTCACCGTATAAATTAGTGACTAAATCATCACTTAAGAAGTGATTTTTTAAGGCTACAAAACCAATTTCTTGATAAGCTTTACCAATTTCATTTACAAATTTTTGTTTTCTAATTGGGTCATCAGATAGAAAATCTGATAAATCTACACTTAGTATTCCGTTCATAATAATAGTTTAAGTTTATTTTTCTTATTAAGTCTAACTACTGAACTTCAAATGTAGTAAAAACAACTGTTTAAAGCAATTTTTTTAGGGGTTGAGTTAAAATATTAAAAAAAAGCAAGATTTACTTTTGTTAATACTTATTTTTTGATGATTTTTGGAGAACTATAAATTAGAACAAATAAATACTCATGGAAGCAGTGATAACCGCTCAAACACCAATTGTATATCATAAAGAGCAATTGACGAATGAAACCCTTATACAGTTATACAAAGCAATGCTAAAACCTCGATTGATTGAGGGAAAAATGCTGATTTTGTTACGACAAGGAAGAATATCAAAA
>CAZSQD010000054.1:0-7893 GCA_964608925.1 uncultured Kordia sp. | reverse complement strand
TGGTTTGGTGGTATTGGCCAAGAAGCCATTGCTGTTGGAGTAACATCCGCTTTAAAAAAAGAAGAATATATTTTACCCATGCACCGTAATTTAGGTGTTTTTACCACACGTGAAATTCCGTTAAACCGTTTATTTTCACAATGGCAAGGGAAAGCTAATGGTTTTACTAAAGGTAGAGATAGAAGTTTTCATTTTGGTACACAGGAATTTAATATTGTGGGAATGATTTCACATTTAGGACCTCAATTTGGTATTGCTGATGGTATTGCTTTAGGAAACTTATTGAAAGACAATAAGCAAGTTTGTGCTGTTTTTACAGGTGATGGTGGTACAAGTGAAGGGGATATACATGAGAGTTTAAATGTAGCATCCGTTTGGAATTTACCTGTTTTATTCTGTATTGAAAATAATGGTTACGGTTTGTCAACACCAGTAAGCGAACAATTTAATTGTGAACATTTAGCCGATAGAGCTAAAGGTTACGGTATGGAAAGCCATATAATAGATGGTAATAATATATTGGAAGTGTATACCAAGGTTTCCGAATTAGCAGAAAGTATGCGTGAGAATCCGCGTCCTATTTTGTTAGAATTTAAAACCTTTAGAATGCGTGGGCATGAAGAGGCGAGTGGCACTAAATATGTGCCAAAAGAATTGATGGAATCATGGGGAAAGAAAGATCCACTGGTAAATTTTCAAGCTTTTTTAAGAGAAGAAGGAATTTTGTCAGAAGCTGATGAAGTTACTTTTAAAAAGGAATTTGTGCATGAAATTAATGATAATTTAAAACTTGCTTTTGATGAGCCTAAAATAAATATTGACTTAAGCAACGAGTTAGGTGATGTATTCCAACAGTCAGAAAATGAGGTTATTATAAAAAATAGTGAAACTAAAAAAATTCGTTTGGTTGATGCTATTCATGAAGGATTAAAACAGTCAATGGATAAACATAATGACTTGATTATTATGGGACAAGATATTGCCGAATATGGTGGTGTTTTTAAAATTACCGATGGTTTTGTTGAAAAATTCGGAAAACATAGAGTTCGTAACACACCTATTTGTGAAAGTGCAATTGTTTCTGCCGCTTACGGTTTGTCAATTAGTGGAATCAAGTCCGTTATGGAAATGCAGTTTGCTGATTTTGTTTCATCAGGGTTTAATCCGATTGTAAATTTATTAGCAAAATCACATTACCGCTGGGGGCAAAATGCTGATGTAGTAGTCCGTATGCCTTGTGGGGCAGGTGTTGCTGCAGGACC
Organism: uncultured Kordia sp.; assembly: GCA_964608925.1. Classification (GTDB taxonomy): domain Bacteria; phylum Bacteroidota; class Bacteroidia; order Flavobacteriales; family Flavobacteriaceae. The sequence continues at coordinate 6,631 of CAZSQD010000054.1, read as the reverse complement.
TTTTCATAGTCAAACTAATGAAGCGCGGTTTACCACAGTACCAGGTTTAAAAGTAATTTATCCAGCATTTCCTGCAGATGCAAAAGGATTATTAGCCACTGCAATTAATGACCCAAATCCAGTTTTGTTTTTTGAGCATAAGGCTTTATATAGAAGTATTTATCAAGAGGTACCAACTGATTATTATACACTTCCGTTAGGGAAAGCATCACTATTAAAAGAAGGTAATGATATTACCATTATTACTTTTGGAGCAGGTGTACATTGGGCGTTAGAAACATTAGAAAATAATGCTGAAGTTTCTGCCGATTTAATTGATTTAAGAAGTTTAGTACCTTTAGATAAAAAAGCAATTTTTGAATCGGTTAAAAAAACAGGAAAAGTAATTATTTTACAAGAAGACAATCAAATGGGTAGTTTTGGGAGTGATTTATCAGCCTTAATTATGGAAAACTGTTTTGAATATTTAGATGCGCCAGTACGTAGAGTATCTAGTATTGAAACACCCATACCATTTGAAGCTAACTTAGAGCAACAATATTTACCAAAAGCACGATTTGAAAGTGAATTAAACGAATTATTAAAATATTAAACATGATTTTTGAAACTATACAGCACAGGCGATCTATATATCCTGCACAATTTAATGAGGAGCGCGTACCAAAAGAGGTTATTGCCACATTATTAGAAGCTGCTAATTGGGCACCAAGCCATTATAAAACGGAACCTTGGCGTTTTAAAGTAATTTATAGCAAAGAAGCGAAACAAGAGTTTAGTGATTTTATTGCAGAAACCTACAAGGAGAATGCTCCAAAGTTTTCAGAATTAAAACATAAAAAAATACAAGCAATGCCTTTACAATCGGGTGCTATTATTGCTATTTGTATGCAACGTGATGAAAAAGAACGTATGCCAGAATGGGAAGAAACAGCAGCAGTAGCCATGGCAGTACAAAATTTATGGTTACAAGCCACTGAAATGGGAATTGGCGGTTTTTGGAGTTCTCCAGGTATTATAATACGTGATATGTATCAATTTTTCGATTTTAAAGAAGGGGAAGATTGTATGGGATTCTTTTATTTAGGATACTATGATGAGCTACCGCCAAATGCAGAGCGAGGAGCAATAGAAGAGAAAATAACTTGGCTATATTGATTGATAATCAATCATTAGTATTAGGTATTTTAAAATATACCCAATACTGGGTATATAAAGTAATTAAAAAAACCTTTATATTTGTACTGTCCACAATTATTAATTGTAGACAGTAAGTAAGTTTTTTTGGGGTAAAAATCACTGTTATTTAGTTAACAGTGATTTTTTTATGCTTTCTAAATTCCAAAACTATATAGGTAATAAATTTAAGCTTAAAGGTAAATATGTTTGCATCAAGGAAATTTATTAGCTTACATTTGCACTTTCAAAAAAGAACAAAATTGACTTTAGCAAACTATACACAAGAATTTAAATACAATTTAAAATTAGCATATCCTGTAATTTTAGGAATGTTAGGGCATACACTTGTAGGTTTAGTGGATGATATTATGGTAGGTAAAATAAGTACTACCGCATTAGCAGCAGTATCTTTAGGTAATAGTTTTTTGTTTATAGCCATGTCATTAGGTATTGGTTTTTCTACAGCAATTACACCCTTAATAGCAGAAGCGGATGGAGAAAAAGATGTGGAAAGAGGGCGCTCTATTTTTAAACACGGGTTGTTTTTATGTACCGTATTGGGTATCTTTTTATTTGTGTTAATGTTAGGTATAAAACCCTTAATGTATCATATGCAGCAGCCACAAGAAGTGGTTGAATTAGCAGTACCGTATTTAGAAATTGTAGCCTTTTCATTAATACCCATGATCATGTTTCAAGGGTTTAAGCAGTTTTCGGATGGTTTGTCAGAAACCAAATATGCTATGTGGGCAACGTTATTAGCAAACGGAATCAATATTGTTTTAAATTATGTATTAATTTACGGAAAATTTGGGTTCCCTAAATTAGGAATTACTGGTGCAGCAATAGGTACCTTAATTTCTAGGGTAGCAATGGTATTGTTTATATGGTATTTATTACATTCAAAATCAAAATTTCAACCGTATTTAAGTAAATTACGTTTTGCAAATATTAAAACACAAATGCTTAAAAAGATATTATCTTTAGGGATTCCATCATCTTTACAAATGTTTTTTGAGGTTGCCATTTTTGTAGCAGGAGTTTGGTTATCTGGAGTATTGGGGAGTAATGCGCAAGCGGCAAATCAAATTGCTTTAAAACTCTCATCACTTACTTTTATGGTGGGTATGGGGTTAAGTGTTGCTGCAACCATACGTGTAGGAAATCAAAAAGGATTGCAAAATTTTACGGAGTTACGCCGTATTGCTTTTTCACTATTTTTATTAACGTTTTTTATTGAAATTATTTTTGCAGGTATTTTTGTAGCATTGCATAATGTGTTTCCTGATTTATTTGTGAATTACAATAATATAGCCGATTTAAGCAATACTATGGAAGTGGTAAAAATAGCTGCTACATTACTATTAGTAGCTGCCGTTTTTCAAATATCAGACGGTATACAAGTAGTTGTTTTAGGTGCCTTACGTGGTTTGCAAGATGTAAAAATACCAACACTACTTATTTTTATATCCTATTGGGTAATTGGTTTTCCAATTAGTTATTATTTAGGATTGCATACCGAATATAAAAGTACAGGCGTTTGGTTAGGCTTATTAACAGCATTAACGGTTGCAGCGGTACTGTTATTTATTAGGTTTAACTATGTTACTAAAAAATTAATTGAGAAACGATAGCCTACTTATCATACACATGATAAAGTTAGCACTTTGAATTTTCACCCTTTGATTAAAGAAAATTGATATTAACTGAAATAAAAGTATTATTTTTAAGCAATAAAAAAAAAGATATTTATGGAATTACCAAAATTTATATTAGGCGATAACTCTGCCTACCCAGAAGCAATATACATTATACATACGGAGTTTCCTCGTTTTATCATTAATTTACAAGACGATGAAATTGAATGGTTGGAAGATTTTGAAAAAGGTGATGAAGAAGAGTTGTTGTCCGAGTCAAGAAACAGCATAGCAGAAGCTTCAAAATTTTATGATGCAGAAGTGGCGCAATACCAAGAGTAATTTTTTTTACGTTTGCGATAGTTTTCCAAGTGTTGGGAAGTATCCTTTTTTACGTCAGTTTGAGTTAATTTTTGGAAGTAAAACGCACAAAAATTGTATCGAAAACACGTAAAAAGACATAACGTATAAAACTCGCTCCCCAGAGCCTAACAATTCGGGAAACACCCATAATATAACACCCAAAAATGGAACAACTCATACAATTTGATGAACAACTATTTTTATACCTAAACGGTTTAGGAATACCTATGTTTGATGGTTTTTGGTTGTTTATAACGGGTAAATGGAACGCCATACCATTATACATTTTCCTATTGTTTTTATTATATAAAAAATTAGGAGTAAAAAATGCACTAATAACGGTATTGATTATTGGGCTATTAATAGCTTGTACGGATCAGTTGGCGAACTTATTTAAACATGGTTTTGAGCGGTTTAGACCGTGTCATAATGAACATTTACAAGACGTAATGCGTTTGGTAAAATCTCATTGTGGTGGGCGATATAGTTATTTTTCGGCACATGCTGCAAGTTCCATGGCATTAGCTGTTTTTTTAGGTAAAGTATTTAAGCCACACCTAAAATATATGTTTACATTTTTATTAATTTGGGCATTTTTAGTGGGGTACAGCCGTATTTATATAGGTGTTCACTTTCCTGCGGATGTGCTAACAGGTTTTGTTTTAGGAACACTATTAGCATTACTTTTATATCAATTACAACAATATTTAGTTAATAAATCTACTACAAATGAAAAATATTAAATTTTTAAAGCCAATAGTCAACTTTTACTTAATTGGATTAATCATATTAAGTGTAAGTCGGTTTTTGTTAGTTTTATTATTTTCAAATCGTGTTTTTGAAATTGAAAGTTTTTGGAAGCTCTTTTTTATCGGTTTGCGTTTTGATATTATTATGCTATCCTATATGGCTTTATTGCCAACTGCTTTAATCACCTTTTTACCGTATCCTATTTTAAAACATGTAAAAGGTTTTATCCGTTGGTTTCTAATTATTTGTTTAGGCTTGTTATTGTTTATGGAATTGGCAACACCCAATTTTTTATTGCAGTATGACACGCGCCCCAATCGGTTATTTGTAGAGTATTTAGTATACCCTAAAGAAGTTGCAAACATGTTAATTAAAAGTGTAGGTTGGCAGTTGTTGCTAATTGCGGTAGTTTTATTTTTTGCGTATCGTTTTTTAATTAGAAAGTCTAAAAATTGGTTTAAACTGTATGAATCTCCTTATTTAAAAAAGTTAATTTTATTTCCGTTAGTTGGGTTTTTAATTTTCTTTGGTATTCGTTCCAGTTTAACTTCTATACGACCCATAAATAGGAGTAATGCCATATTTTCCTCTAGTCAGTTTGTAAATAGTTTAGGCTTAAACTCCTTATACACCGTAGCTTTTGCCATTTATTCCTTAAAAAATGAAGGCGATATGACAAAATTGTATGGTACACTACCAGAAGCAGAAGCATTAGTGAATGTTAAAAAGTACATGACTGCAAATACTGAAGATTTTACCGAAGCTAATATTCCAACTTTACACGTTCAAAAAACTGAAAAAAAAAGAGAAGAACCGTATAATTTGGTCATTTTTTTACAAGAAAGTTTAGGAGCTGAATTTGTAGGGCATTTAGGTGGTTTACCACTTACACCTCATTTTGATAAGCTGGCAAGCCAAGGGATGGCCTTTACCAATATTTATAGTACAGGTACCCGTAGTGTACGTGGTATAGAAGCTGTAGTTACAGGGTTTCCGCCAACAGCATCACGCAGTGTTGTAAAATTGAGTAATGCACAAAACGGATTTTTTAGTGTTGCTGATTGCCTAAAACAGAAAGGTTATGAAACCAGTTTTGTATATGGTGGAATGTCAAATTTTGATAATATGGCAGGTTTTTTTAACGGCAATGGTTTTGATAATATTGTTGATGAAACTGATTATGACGAATCAAAAGCGGCGTTTAAAGGCGTTTGGGGATATTGTGATGAAGATTTGGTTGTAAAAGCGAATGATTTGTATAAATCATATAACGGAAAACCATTTTTTTCCATGTTGTTTTCTACTTCAAATCATGATCCGTTTGAGTTTCCTGATGGGCGTATTGAATTGTATGAACAGCCTAAAAACACAGTAAATAACGCTATAAAATATGCCGATTTTGCTATTGGCAAATTCTTTGAAATGGCAAAAAAAGAAGACTATTATAAAAATACCATATTTGTAATAGTAGCCGATCATAACACCCGTACGTTTGGTGATTATTTAGTGCCTATACACAAGTTTCATATTCCAGCAGTAATTTTAGGACCAAACATAACACCAAGTAGATATAATAAATTATGTAGTCAAATAGATTTAGCACCCACATTGTTAGATTTAATGGGTATGGATGTAGAAACGCCAATGATTGGGCGTGATTTATTAAAACTACCCGAAGCAACACCAGGTAGAGCAATTATGCAATTTCATGATAAAAATGCGTTTAGAGTAGGAAACAAGGTAGTTATTTTACAACCTAAAGGAGAAACCGTACAATATCAATTGCCTAATGACACTACGCATATTAAAACACCTGTAGATGCGCAATTGGAAAAAGATGCATTGAGCCATATTGTAATGGCTTCAAAAATGTATAATGAACGTAGTTATCGATTGAAGAAGGAGTAATTTAAAGAGAAGCATTAAAAATTAACATTTTAGATTTGTTGCGTTAAGTTACTTAATGGAGCAAATCCGCGAGGATTTTCGTAAGTAGGCAAAACTAGTCATTAATTATACACGTTGTTCTGCGCAGTTTTTATTCAGTTATTCTTTTTTTCAAATCCATTCTTTCGTGTAATATTCTCGTTATCTCAACATAATCTTTGTTTAAAGTTCTGTAGAATATTATATGTCGATTTGATTTTATTCCCAAAAGTTGCTTTGAAATTCCTTTATAATTTTTTCCTAAATCTGGGTTTTCAGCAATTTCTTCACAATTTGAAATTAGTCCATCGTAATATTTGTCGGCTTGTTTTTCCGACCAAACCTCAAATGTGTATTCCCAAATTTTTGATAAATCAGCAACAGCCTTGTTCGTTAATTTATAATTAGGCATTCGAGTGTTTTTTTGCTTTTAGTAGTTCAAGATGTTTTTTTGGATCAAAATCGTGAGCAATTCCACTGTCGATTCCTTCTTGAATTGCGTTTTTCAAAGCAATCACTTTACTTTCTTCCTCTTCTAAAAGTCTTAATCCAGCACGAACAACTTCGCTAACATTTTTAAATCGTCCTTTGCTAACGCTACTTTGTACGAATTGGTCAAAATAATTTCCGAGTGATATTGATGTGTTTTTGTTCATTTTGATACTAATTTAATCAAATATACCAAAAATTGGTATAAGTTCAAAATTTTTCTCAAATTGCGTAGAACTATTAAGAATATGAATCCGTTTTAATACCGAATAACTCGGTACAAGTGAATT
>CAZSQD010000053.1:0-11904 GCA_964608925.1 uncultured Kordia sp. | reverse complement strand
CAATGTAGGCAGGTAGCTATTAATTGCTACAAAAATAAAACCGACACTACTGTTGTTTTTAATACTGATAAAAACATTCATTTTTCCTATTTACCAGCTCATAATGCGATAGTTTATGAAGGTTATGTATTGCAAATAATTACCAATAATAATAACGTAAATACATTGTTAAATACTACGAAAAGAAATGCTTTTTTGACCATTTTAGGTACATTACTATTGTTGTCACTCATTATTTACTTTTTTAGTAAAAAAATTACGAGACCTATTTACCAACTTACGGCTCAAATAAAAAGAAACTGTACTAACAAATCCCTTGAGTACATTGCTGTAGATGGCAATTATGAAATTAATTATTTAACTCAAGAGTTTAATAAACATATCAAAAACACAAAAGAACAACGCCATATATTAGAAGATAAAATTACGGAACGCACCCAACTTTTAAAACAAAAAAATATTGAGCTAGAAAAAGTATCAAATGAAAGGGCGTTATTATTAGAGGAAATACATCATAGGGTAAAAAATAACTTACAATTAGTATCCAGTTTATTAAATTTACAAATTAAAGAAACCAATAATACAGGGGCTATTACGGCATTAGAAAACAGTAAAAATAGGATAAAAACAATTAGCTTAGTACATGATAAACTATGCCAAAATTCCAATTTTATCACTACCAATACATCAGGTTATTTACAAGATTTAACGGATGCAATACAACAAAACATACCTGAAAAAATAAAGGTTACTGTACAACCAAGTACTGTAAGTTTTAATAATGACCAAGCAACAGCAATAGGTTTAATAACCCATGAGTTCATTATAAATAGTGTAAAACATGCTTTTGAAGGTGTTAATGACGCTACAGTTTCTATAATTATAGAAAACATAAAATCTAATATTATTATTAAACTTTATAATAATGGTAAATTGTTAGAAACTGATTTTAACCTTACAAAAACCACATCTATGGGTAATAAAATTATACACGGTTTTGTGCAAATTTTAAAAGGTACTTTTACGTTTGAAAATCAAAAAAACAAGGTAGGTGTAGTCATGACTATTACAATACCAAAATAGCGTTTATTAGAACCCTATAAATGGGTTAAAAAAAGGTTTACTACTTTAGTCTTTCAAATTCAAAATCTATTTTAAAATCACCTCCAGAAACGGTAGCTTTTATATTTTTATCTGTTTTCCAATATTTTATAGTATTAGGAAACTCAATCTCTTTGTTTTTACAAGTAAAAGTTTTTGTGTTATGATGCACCCCTTTAAATGTCACAGGTTTCGCTTCATTAAGTACTTTAACCGTCAAGTCCCATCTCCCATTTATATTAAATAAATTCATTTTCTCTTGCTTAATAGTGTCGCCATTTTTCATGGTAAAACCCAATCCGTAATATTGAGTTGCAGAAAGTTTTTCCCAATTTTCAAAAGTTTCCTTCCCTTCCTCTTCATTTAAACGCTTCCATTTACCTAATAACCAATCAAAATTTTCATTTTTTTCAACCATTGTAGATGTTTCTACTACTATTTTAGTATTTGAAGTTTGATTGCATGACATTATTAAAATTACGGCTAATACTACTATTGTGTTTTTCATCTGTTTATTTTTATATATTAATCAGGTTTTTGTTTCCAAATAATTTCTTGAAAAATAGCTTCGGAAAAAGGAATACCATTAATTTTAGTATTACCTATATATAATGCTACGCATTGGAAATCTTATAATATTATTGAACCCAATCCAAGTTATAAAATAATTTCAAATGGTAGATACTGTTACCATAGTTAAAAATTATTTAATTTTTAACCCTTCATGTTTAAACAAAAAGTCTGCAGTTTCATAAAATGATGTAGCTGTTTTCTCGAAATTTGGTTTATTTTTTATTTGTGTTAATTTATTATTACTTGAATTCCAATTGTATAAAATTGCTTGGTTTTGTTCGTCTAAAATTAAAATTTCATTATTTTTAAAATATCCCAATTTTCTATGGTTTCCAATAAATGCTCTTTCACTTTGAGGTTTCATTTTAAATACATTTTTACCATATAAATTGGATTCATAGGTCCAGTTTAATGCTGAAAACAAGGTAGGAAAAATATCAATTTGCGAACAAGTTTTTTCAATTATTTTATTTTTAACATTTGGCAAATTCACAATAAACCCTGGTATCAAATAATTTTTAATATCTAAAGCATCTTTTCCTGAACTGGCAGCACAATGATCTGCCATGATTACAAAAACGGTATTTTTATACCATGGTTTTTGTTTCGCTTTTTTTAAAAACTCTCCGATACTTAAATCGGTGTATTTTACTGCATCCCAACGTCCATCATGGCGTAAATTTTTCACTAATCCTTCAGGAAAACTATATGGTCTGTGGTTAGAAGTTGTCATAATAAAATTAAAAAATGGTTTCTTTTTTTTATATTTTTTATCTGCTTCTTTTAGTACTTTATCAAATAAATCTTGGTCACAAACTCCCCATGCATTTTCAAAGCGTACTTCATTATCGTTTATATTTATTCTATTTGTAGTAATGTTTTTATCTAACAGATAACCTCTACCTCTATCTACAATATCAAATCCATTACCTCCAAAATAATTATTCATATTATCAAAATATCCATCTCCTCCATAAAAAAATGTACGATCGTATCCTTTTTGTTTAAACACTTCTCCTATTGTAAATAAATGGGTGTTATTTTCTCTTTTCACAATGCTTCTACCTGGTGTTGGAGGTATTGATAGGGTTATGGCTTCCATTCCTCTAACGGTACGTGTGCCAGTAGCATATAATTTATGAAAAAAAATACTGTTTTGCGTAAGAGAATCTAAGGTAGGTGTAATCTGTAAATTGGCTCCATAGGTATCCATATATTTACTACTCATACTTTCAATACAAATAAAAATTACATTTGGTTTTATAGCTAAACTATCTGTATTTTTAATAATTCTCCTAATAGTTTTTTCACCTTTATTGAAATTAACATTTGGTGCTTGCAAATTGTTTTTCACAATTTTAAAGGCTTCATTTTCATCAATAGTTTTATAAAACTCTGTATAGCTAAGTTCATTATTTCTAAATGCTGCAAAAATGGAGTAAATTCCATTTTTAGAAATTTCATTTTGATATCTATTCAAAAATTGCTCTGCTGTTTTGTTTTCAATGAAAAAAGTAAAAAATAAACTGATAAATAATAGTAAGAAAGAAGGAACTATTTTTTGCTTAAAAGTAGTTTCATTATTGAATGTTTTATCAAAAATAGTTTTCTTTTTTGTAAAATACAATATTACTAAAACTACTAACAATAAGGCTATTATAATAATTGAGATGGGATAAGATTCATAAATATTAGCTAAAACTTCATTGGTATAAACTAAATAATCTACTGCAATAAAATTGTACCTACGCTTAAACTCTTCCCAAAAAGTAATTTCGCCAATAAATGAAAAAATGAAGATTAAAACCCCTACCGTATATGCAAAATAGGTAAGGTATTTATCTAATTTATTACCATATAATTTTTTTGGATACAGCAACAAATATAGCACATACGGTACTGTAAAAAAGGACACAGTACCCAAATCATAAAATAAACCAATAGCAAATGACTTTAGGGTATTTACTATTGAAAAATCTAATTGGTTAAAACTCCAACTAAAAAAAACTAACCGTGCCAAGGTAGAAAAGATTAGAAATATGATTATAAATATTTTTAATAATTCAAATCGTTTTGGAAATATTTTTTTCATTTTTCATTTTTTTTAAAGTATAAAGTATATTGTTTTTTGAATTTGAGTCCTTATTATTCTTTTTGTTTCCAAATAACTTCTTGAAAAACAGCTTCGGAAAAAGGAATGCCGTTAATTTTAGTATTACCTATAAAACCACCTAACATCCCTAATTCATTACAATCTTTATCTAATACAGAAGCTGTCATATCCGCCCCACAAGGGCCTTCTTCAAAAACATAAACCAATTGCTTTTGAAACAAATAGGACGTTACTTTACTACCCGTTTTACATTGCGTATTTTTCCTAAAAACGGTAATACGTTCCGCTATACAGTTAGATGCTATTTGTTCGGTTTGTTTTAAAACATTATTTTTATCAATAGCCGCTTTGTCTGTTGTAGTTTGTTTGCATTTACAACCTATTACAGCTAAAAATACGAGTGTGAGTATGTTTTTCATAGTTCTATGAGTATTCTGGTATCTTGCCTACAATACCATCAAAATAGGCATACATTATTTTAAAATCGGCCTCCACATTATCAGTAGTATAAAAGGGTTCGGAAATTTTCATTTGTCCGTTTTTATAGTCATAGGTAATCATTACAATAGGCACATTTGCCATTTTTGCAATGTAATAAAATCCCGTTTTCCATTTAGCTACCTTTTTACGGGTACCTTCAGGTAAAATAGTTAAATGCAACTCATCATGCTCATCAAACATTTTACTAATGGCTTCTACTTTGTTTTGCCCCTCTGTCCTATCCAATGCAATACCTCCTGATTTTCGTAACAGCCAACCCAAAGGACCTTTAAAAAGTTCTTTTTTAGCTACAAATTGAACTTCAGTATCTTGTATTTTCCGAATTAAAAACCCCAAAAACAAATCATACATATGCGTATGTGGCACACCTATAACAATATATTTTTTCAATTCTTTAGGAAAATGCCCTATTAATTTCCATTTCATCCATTTAAAATAAATGAAGGTGTATAATGATTTCATCATAAGAATTACTCAATTTTATAAAACAAAGTTAGTAAATATTATCAGATTCCGTACTTTTGAAGCACAATTAAGTACGTATGTCGTTTTTACAAAAAATACTCAGCTATCTCTACCCTATTATAATACACCAAATTCCCTCAGAACGTTCTGGTGCTTTGGAAGTTACTTTGGTTAACGGTAAATTAGTGATTGATTCAAAAAATGCAAATTATAGCTACGGAAGTTTACAAAAAGTACTTAAAAAAGGAATATTACAATTTGATAGAGAAAAACTACAACAATGCAAAGAAGTTTTAATTTTAGGTGTTGCTGGCGGTAGTATTATTGAAACTTTACAAGATGATTTTAAGTTAACCGATGCTAAAATAACAGGTATAGAAATTGACGAAGATGTTTTAGAATTGGCAAAAACATATTTTAATATCGATAAAAAAAGGAATGTGAATTTAATAGTTGCTGATGCTTTTGAGTTTATAAAAACCACAAATAAAACATATGATTTAATTGTAATAGATATTTTTAATGATAGTGAAATGCCGAAACAAGTATTTGAGAATTATTTTTGGAGTGAAGTTTATAATTTACTGAATTTAAATGGATTATGATTGCTTAATTCCATAATAGGTTCAATAGAAAATACACAAAGAAACGAAGTGTTAAATCAATTTTTAGAGCAAAAATTTAAAATATGTACCCGTAAAAAAACAGCTATTAATGAGTTGTTTATTTTAGAAAAATAACGGACACTATCCTTTTATACCAATTTAACATTCTAATGTCGCAATGAAATCGTTTAATTTTCATTCATTTATACGACATTAAAAAATTAAATTGGCATTAAAATCTCCACAGTTTTTGCTATAATATTTTCATTAAATAACATGCGGTAATGCCCAACTTTTTCATAAGGTAACAATGTAGAATTTGATATGGCGTTATGTATTTCTTCCGATTTAGAAAATGGAATCACTTTATCATATTTATCATGAAATAAGTATAAATGTTTAAAATTGGCTCCTTTTAGCTTCGTTTCCGTAGCTAATTTATCTAAATCTTCATTAATAATAGCTTCTGCTTTATTTTTTAAATGCGCATACACAGCATTGGGTAATGCTACTAAGCCTTTAAACTCCAAAAAGACATCTTTTAAGTAATTAGGTGATGTTTGAAAAACTAATTTATCAATTTTAACATCTAATTCTGACAATCCGTATGCGGTTACTACAGATCCAAATGAATGGGATAATATAGACAAATGCGTATATTCTGGTAAATTATTTAGGACTGTTTTAAAAGCCTCTTTACAAATAAAAATATTTGACTGTTTCTCTTTATAAAAGGCATGTGCTGGTAAATTAAACCCTATGCAATACTTACCTTCTTTAGCTAAAGCTGTTGCTAATTGGTACATACAGCCTACATTTGAATCCCAACCGTGTACCAATACAACAATATCCTTTGTTGGTTTCCCAAACGCATAACAATCTAAACTACCACTATTAAATGGTAAATTGTATTTTTTTGCTTGTTCAAAAAAAGGTAATTCGCGTTTTCTTATTTCTTTTTTTCTAACTTTTGCAAATAGCTTAAAAGCTTGATTTGCTATTGCTTTTGGGAAAACGTTACCAATGGTTTTAAAGTAAAATTGTATTAATTGTATCATTTAATTGGAATACTTTTTATTAGCCTTCACTAAATCTTCAGGAGTATCAATACCGATAGATACGTGTTGAGTTTCTACCATTTTTATGGTTTTATTATACTCTAAATAGCGTAAACATTCTATTTTTTCTGATGCTTCTAAATATTGCATTGGCAATTTGGTAAATCCTAAAATAGCATGTTTTCTGAAGGCATATATTCCTTGGTGTTTGTAATACTTAGCCGTACTTACTTCACGAGCAAACGGTATGGGTGAACGTGAAAAATACAAGGCAAAATTATTGGTATCTACAATTACCTTTACGTTATTAGAGTTGTTAATTTCCTCTAAATTGGTAATTTTATGCATAATAGACGCTAAATCTATTTGTTGGTTTACATCGGTATCAAAAACGGCTAATAAATCGGCTAATGCTTCTTGGTGCACATCTGGCTCATCACCTTGTACATTTACCACAATATCACAATCAATATGCTCCACAGCTTCTGCAATACGGTCACTACCGCACTCATGTGCAGCAATACTCATAATGGCTTTACCGCCTTTATCAACAATTTCTTTATAGATGATTTCAGAATCGGTTACTACATACACTTCTGCAAATAATTTTGTAGCTACAGCATTTTCATAGGTACGTGTAATTACGGTTTTTCCTCCAAGATCTTTCATAAGCTTCCCTGGAAATCGGGATGCCTCATAACGGGCAGGTATCATTGCTATTATTTTCATATTTTAATGCTTTATGTTTAGGCAATAGGCTTTAAGCTGTATGGACGTTTTTTTATTTATATTTTACTGTTACTGAATACTGTAAACTGTAAACTTTTTTTTCCTTCGTCTTATTCCTTTTCTGCTTACTGTTACTGAATACTGTAAACTTTTTTTTAACTCTTAATCATTCTGCTTACCGTACTGAATACTGTAAACTATTTTTCAACTAACATCTAATCACTACAAAACTATATATGTGTATATAAAAACCAATTGAACCACATGGAAATTGACGCAATGAATGATAAAATTAATGTAGTATACACATAGTTTTTACTTAATAATTCCTTTCCGTTTTTTACCAACCAAAAAATAGCTGCTATAAAACCTAATACCGAAACGCCAATAACTACGCGTTGTAGCGTTGCACTAAAATGTGATAATACATCATAATATTTAGTAAAATACATTGCAAAAATAGTGATGGAACTGATACCACAAAAGGTAGCGTATAATTTATTGAAATTCATAATTGTAAAATTAAACCGATTTTTTAAACAGTCCTATAATTTTCTTGAAAAAGAAGAAAATAGCACCTAATAGTAATACAACTACGGCTATTGCTACTGCGGGCGCAAATATAGCTAAGCCCGAAAGTGCGGTGGCACTACCAACCTCTAAAGTAGAAATTACGGGATTTGCTAATCCGCCAGTAGTGGAGGTACTTGCTGCTCGTGTTGTTGCGGTACTGCTTGAAACTGCTGCTGCAGTACCACCTCCCGCAATAATGGCGAGTGACCAGGTTACAATAGGGTCTAAATTTACGGCAGTACTTACCACTACTGCTGTACCTGCAATAGCTGCAAGTGGTACTGCAATGGTATCTAATAAATTATCAAACCACGGTATGTAATACGCAAAAATTTCTAATATGGTAGCAAATCCTAATGTTACCAATGCGGGGGTGCCTCCTACCCATTGCCAACTTTCGTTTAGGGGTATTATACCAAAATAAGCCGCTAAACTTAATGAAAATAACGGTACAAAAATTCGGAATCCCACAGATGCTGCTAATCCAATACCTAAAAATATACTAATAAGGGTTTCTGTTGTTGCTATCATTGTTTTTATGTTTTATGCAATAAGCGATAGGCTTTATGCTTATTGATACTCTAAACTATTTTAAGATTCTTCAAAAAACTCATTTCCAAAACCTATTAAATATAGTTTTTTTTCGGCACGCGTTATAGCAGTATATAGCCAACGTAAATAATCTTTACTTACTCCGTTTGGCAAGTAAGGGTGCTCTACAAAAACCGTTTCCCATTGCCCTCCTTGTGATTTGTGGCAGGTGATTGCGTATGAAAACTTAACTTGCAATGCGTTAAAATACTTGTTCTTTTTGGTATTCATAAATATTTTATACTTGGTTTGTCCTGCATAATCTTTTTGCACTTCTGTATATAACTTTCCGCTATCTTCATAGGATAACGCAGGAGTTTCGGCAGTAATGGTATCTAATAACAACACCGTTTCAAAGGGTTTCATATTTGGATAATCCACCATACGCACTTTTACTTCTGCAAATTTAAAACCATATAAATCTTTAAAATGGAAAATTTCTAACACTTCAATAATATCTCCATTGGCTATAAAACCTGCTTCACTACTATCCTTCACCCAAAAGTAATTATTTTTAACTACCATTAGGTAATCACCTGCATTTAGTGAGTTTTCTTGAAATAAAATACGAGAACGAATTTGTTCATTATATATGTTTGCCCGTTTATTGGAGCGTACAATTATTGCGGTATCTTCTTTTCCTTCGGAAGAATACGCTTCATCTATTGCATTTTGTATATCATAACCATCTACTAAACGTACAATATCTTTAAAACCGTTTAAATTAAACTTAAAGGTTTCATGATTTCCTGATGCCAATTGTTCTCTTAACAGTGTAGCGTTACTCAATATACCAGAACCTTCTGTTTGACGTACTACTTCATCCAATTCTACTGTTTGCACTTCTTTATTATAATGTAGTGCAATTTTATGCTCGTCTAAAGCAGGACTTAAATCGAGTTTTACGGGTGGTAACTGAGCGGTATCACCTATAAAAATAATTTTACATTGATGTCCAGAATATACGTATTGCAATAAATCATCTAATAAAGAGCCGTTTTCAAATAACTTGGAATCCGTATTTATATCAGATATCATAGAGGCTTCATCAATAATAAAAATAGCATTTTTATGTTTATTGGGTTGCAATACAAAGCTTACACCTCCACCACTTTCTTTTTTAGGAAAATATATTTTTTTATGAATGGTAAAGGCTTCTTTTTTGGCATATTTGGCAATTACCTTAGCTGCTCTACCTGTTGGCGCTAACAAAATAGCACTTTTTTTAGCATGCCATAAATTATTAACCAACGTACTTATTAATGTTGTTTTACCCGTACCTGCATATCCTTTTAAAATAAAAAGCGAATTGGCATTTGTATCTAGCACAAAACGAGATAGTTGTTGCAGCACAACATCCTGTTTTAGGGTTAGTGTAAACGGAAACTTGTTTTTTAATAAAGTATGGAGTTCGGTATTATTCATAAGCTATGCTAAAATGTTTTTCAAATATAGTCAGGATTTTTTCCATTATTGGGTTACTGAATGAAAAAAAATTGTAGATTTGCGTAAACGCATTAAAATTTAATACTTTTTATATTATGATGACAATAATTTATATCGCTTTAACATTAATAGCTGTTTTTGCTATTGTGAAATTGATTGATAAATTTGTACCACAAGGTAAAAAATGGATTTTCACCCTTTTATTTTGGGCAATAGCATTGTTTACAGGTTGGCAATTATACAACTCTATAATGGCACCTATTAAATTTAAAGAAGTAAAACAAGTTCGTTTTGCTAAAGTTATTGATAACTTAAAAGACATTAGAAAAGCTGAAGTTGCTTATAAAACCGTTAAAGGAAAATATACTGATAACTGGAATGAGCTAATTTCTTTTATAGAAACCGGTGAATATACCATTACACAACGTAAAGATTCAAGTATTGTTGACATTGAGTTAACCAAACGTTTTGGTGGTGTAGAAATGCGTAAAGACATTGTAATTATTGATACCATTGGTACTGCATCTGTAAAAGATTCTATCTTTAAAAATAATGACCGTTATAAAACCATGATGAATATTCCTGGTGTTGATGGAGGTCAATTTAAAATAAAAGCGGGTTCTATTGAAAAAGGTGGAACTCAACTTCCTGTTTTTGAAGTAAGCGTAGCTAAAAATTTATTATTAAAAGATCAACCAGCACACTTAGTTGCTGCAGAAAATGAAACGGTTTCAATGGATGGTGTTAATGGTGACGCTATTATTTTAGGAGCAATGACAGAAGTAACCACAAATGGTAACTGGCCAAGAAAATATGACGAGTAAGAGTAACATAAATTTACTTTCAACACATATATTGTCCGTTCAAGCTTGCTTGAATGGACTTTCTTTTTGTATTATAGACACTACAGAAAACAATATTGTTTTTTTAAAAGAATTAACTTTTGAAAAACAATGCAACCCTATTGAACTGGAAGAGCATTTAAATACTGAATTTGAAAGCAACTACCTATTACAAGGCGAATTTAAAAAGGTGATTTTAATACACCACAACAACCTATCTACCTTTATACCTAAAGCGTTGTTTAATGAACGTAACTTAGTAGATTATTTAAAGTTTAATAACAAAATATTTGAATCGGATTTTATAGCGCATGATGAGCTATCTATACAAGAAATGGTTTCTGTTTATGTTCCTTTTGTGAATATTAACAACTACTTTTTTGATCGTTTTACCGATTTTGAATACCAACATGCCAATACCATTTTAGTACAACAACTCTTGCAAAAAGCAACTGTGTTTACTACTAAAATATACTGTAATGTACAAAAAAATACTTTTGAAATGGTGTATATTAAAGAGGGGAAACTTAATTTATTTAACAGTTTTGAATATACAACCAAAGAAGATTTTATATATTATTTGCTATTTACAATTGAGCAATTGCAGTTAAATACCGAAACTATTGAACTTATTTTACTCGGCAATATTGGCGTAGATGATGATTTGTACCGCATTTGCTATCAATACATCCGCAACGTATCTTTCGGTACTCGTGCTACCCAGTTTATGTACCGTAATGTAGAACATAAACCAAAATATGGCTATAATCATTTTGCGTTATTGAGTAGCTTTAATAACTGAAAAATATTATAAAGTCCCTTTAAATTATAAACAACTAAACCTTCTATACGCATTATGAGAATCATTTCAGGAAAACATAAAGGTATACGTTTATGGGCACCCAAAAAACTACCCGTACGCCCTACTACCGACAATGCAAAAGAAGCATTATTTAATATTTTAAACAATCAGTATTATTTTGATGACGTTACGCTACTTGATTTATTTTCAGGCACCGGAAATATATCTTATGAGTTTGCTTCAAGAGGATGTACTAAAATAACTGCTGTAGATGCAGATTATGGGTGTATTGCGTATATAAAAAAGGTAACTACCGATTTAAATTTTAACATCCACACTTTTAAAAGTGATGTGTTTAAATTTTTAAAGAAAACTAAAATACAAGCCAATATTATTTTTGCCGATCCTCCTTATGAGTTTTCGCAAGAACAATTTGAAAACATACATCAATTGGTTTTTGACAACAACTTGCTTTTAAAAGGCGGGCAGCTTATAATAGAGCACA
>CAZSQD010000052.1:0-11919 GCA_964608925.1 uncultured Kordia sp. | reverse complement strand
GCGGTATTGTGTGAATAAAGGCTGACAGCACTCAACAATTAGCTATTGATGATGTGTTATATTTTAACACCAAAGTCGTTAAAATTAACAAACCTTTAAACCCGCATCAATTTGATTTTAAAGGTTATATGGAAAAACAGCAAGTATATGATCAAGTTTTTTTAAATGCGAATAATAACATTAAATTAACTACCAAAAATACCGCTTACGGGTTTTCTGCAAAAATTAGAGAACGCATTAACACCAATTTAAAAAAACATCCATTTTCCGAAGCCAATTTAAGTATTATTAACGCACTTTTATTAGGACAACGTCAAGATATTAGTAAAGACACCTATAAGAGCTTTACACAATCAGGAGCCATACATATTTTAGCTATTTCAGGATTACATATTGGGTTATTGATGTTGCTTTTGGGGTGGGTTTTAAAACCGCTATCTTATTTTAAAATTGGTAAAAAAGCAATTCCGTTTATCATTATCTTTTTGTTGTGGTGCTATGCATTTTTAACAGGGGTATCCGCTTCTGTTATACGTGCGGTTACCATGTTTTCACTCATTACCTTGGCTTTATATAGTAACCGAATTACCAATACATACAACACTTTGGTTATATCAGCATTTATATTATTACTAATTAATCCGTTTTATGTGTTTGACATTGGGTTTCAATTGAGTTATTGTGCGGTTTTTGCTATTATTACCGTAAAACCATTGTTTGATAAATTATGGAACCCTACTGCTTATTTTTCTAAAAAAATATGGGATGTTTTTAGCGTTACCGTAGCTGCTCAATTTGGTATTTTACCGCTATCATTATATTACTTTCATCAGTTTCCTGCGCTGTTTGTTATTGCTAATTTAGCAATTATACCACTTTTAGGGTTTTTATTAGGCATTGGTATTGTAACCTTAGTTTTTGCCTATTTTGGCAATGTCCCTTCGCTATTGTTTTGGGTTTTAGACAACAGCATTACCGCATTAAATAGCTTTGTTCATTTTATAGGAAGTAAAGAAGATTATGTATTTACTAAACTCCCTTTTAATACCATCAATTTAATAACGTGCTATTTACTCATTATCAGTTTAGTTATTATATGGCAACGTATTTCTTATAAACGTATTGTTTTTTTAGCGGTTGCTATTATGAGTGTTCAAATTGGATTTATCTATAATAAAAAGCATACACAAACAGAAGAATTTGTGATTTTTAACCAGTATAAAACAACCTTAATTGCGCATAAAAAAGGAAACATATTGCATTACAGTGAAAAAAACATGAACTACAAACAGAGTTTAGATAATTACGCCGTAAACGAATTTGTAAAGACTATTATTAAAGACTCTCTACAAAATTGTTATCACTTTAAAGGGCAACATATTTTAATTATAGATAAAAATAGTATTTATAACACCACTTTTAAACCTGACATTATAGTACTTACACAATCCCCCAAAATTAACCTCAATAGATTAATTACTATTTTAAAACCCAAACAAATTATTGCGGACAATAATAATTACAAAAGCTATGTAACAAGGTGGGAAGCTACTTGTTTAGCTAAAAATATTGCGTTTCATAATATTGGAAAACAGGGTGCGGTGGTTTTGCATTAAACTTCTTGATATTTTAATAGCGTATATCAGAAAATTAAATTGGTATTAAATCTACTTAGTTATCATCCAACCATTAAAAAACCCTCTCCACAATAAAGTAAAGAGGGTACGGTTGTAAATTCGTATAAATAACCAATAAATATTTCAGTTACAACCTTGTCATTATTAGGGTTTAATAATGATTCTTATGTCCTAATTTGGTAATGCAGGTGAGATGCTTTCAATCCAATTTTTAGCTCCACCTTTAACATAACCTGTACTTCCTAAAGGTGTAATATCACTTACTTCTTCCCCTACGCTAAATAACCATAAAGTAGGGTATCCACGTACTTGAAAAGCTTGTTGTAAACTTTTATTACCTGCTGCTATTTCTGTTGGTATTTTTTTACGTTTCGGAAAATCTACCTTTAAAAGTACTACATTTTTTTTTGCCCATTTCGTAAATTCCTCTTTACTAAAAACTTCTTTATCTAAACGTTTGCACCAACCACACCAATCACTACCTGTAAAATTTGCTAAAATTGGTTTCCCTGTTTTTTGCGAAATTTTTGCAGCTTCTTCATAGCCTTCAATCCACTCTAATCCGTCTGTTCCATTTTGAGCAAATGTTAGTGTTACAAACATTAATAAGGCTCCTAAAATTATTTTTTTCATATTCAAAACCCGCATAGCGGTAATTTATAATTAAACTTCGTTCTACACAATAGTAGCAACTTCTGTTCCGAAATTACAAACTTGTGATTTTATTTTACTCCGTGCATTAATTTTTTAAGCACTGGATTTAATGCATATATTAAAATACCTGCCACTAATGGCACTATTGTAAATATCATAAAGAACGTAGATAAACCATAACTCTCTGTAATATTTTCAATTTGACCACCTAAAACAGCTGCTAATTTATTACCAATTGCAATTGCTAAATACCACATACCAAACATTAATGCTATCATACGTGGTGGTACTAATTTAGATACATAAGATAGACCTACTGGTGATAAACAAAGTTCACCTAGCGTATGGAATAAATATGCAAATATTAACCATATCATACTTACTTTAACTCCAGATTGAACCCCATCAGCACCAAATGCTAATAAACCAAAACCTATTGCCATAATAATTAACCCTAATGCATACTTAGTTGCTGCTGATGGATTGTATTTACTATCCCACCATTTAGAAAAGAAGGAAGCAAATAGTATAATAAAAAATGAATTTAAAATACTAAACCAAGATACTGTAATCTCTACTTCATTATCTTTAATTTCTTTTACTGTTGCTCCTATTATTCCGTTACTTCTATTTAATGTTATTCCATTTTTTTTTGCTTCAATTAATCTCTCTGCATCTAAATACCCAAAAGAAGTACCTTTATTATTTTTTGTGATTATATTGATTTTATCACCAACACCTAAAGTAACTGGCTCTGCTATTGATGTCACTCTTTTTACAATCTTATCTGTACTTGTTAATTTTGTACTTGCTGTAATTGCAGTATATGTTAACATTAATTTACCGTGTTCATCTTTTTGTTGAACTCCATTTTTATCTAAAACTACTTTCTCAATAGCATCATATTCTACGCCATAAGCTATTGTATTAAAATCTCTATTAATCATCCAACCTGCAACTAACCAAACTCCTGCAAAACATACTGCTAATACAATATTAGAATATGGTATTTTTTTAAATGTTTTTTTCCATAATAAATACAATACCCAAGTAATAATTATTAATGGTACAATCGTTAATAATGCATTAACCACATTGAATATTGTAGCAGAATTACCACTTAATACTCTATTTACATTATCTCTTGCAAAAATAACTAATGATGATGCTCCTTGCTCAAATGATAACCAGAAAAATACGGTAAAGAATGCAAAAATGATAAACGCAAACATTCTATCTCTAACAACTGCAGTATATCTTAAAATTCTTCCTATTACTAAATATAAAAACAATGTTAATGCTAATAGAATAGCTACATATTGACCTTCAAAATCACCTATTTGAAAAGCTGAAAACATATCAATTCCTGCAATTTTTGACAGTGGATCATTTAATGCATATCCTAAACCAATAATTGAAGATATTCCAATCAATATTTTATCCAACATTGTAAACGGATTTAATGATTCTTCGTCTCCATCTAATGATTCTACTACGTGTTCTTCATTAATGTTTTGTGGCAATTCTACTTTATGTATTTTAGATGGATTTTCTCCTATTTCTCCAAATAGATTGCCAGATAACCAGAATTGTAGCGTACCTAATAACATAAATACTCCTGCTAAACCAAATCCATAAGCCCAACCAATCTTTTCTGCTAAATAACCACATAATAACATTCCAAAAAATGCACCTGCATTTACACCCATATAAAATATTGTATACGCTCCATCTTTTTGATCAGGATTTTTTTTATACATTTCTGAAATAATTGATGTTACGTTTGGTTTAAAGAAACCTGTACCAATAACCAGTAGTGCTAATCCTAAATATAATGAAAACTCCGTTTCTACAGCCATTGCTACATGACCTAAAGTCATTATTAAAGCTCCTATAACTACTGCTAACCTATATCCTGTAATTTTATCTGCAATAATACCCCCTATAATTGGTGTGATATATAATAACATGGCATAGGTTCCAAATAATGCTGCTGCATTTTCTGCTGACCATTCCCAACCTGGATTATAACCTATTGCTGCCATGGTCAAAAATTGAATTAATAGTACACGCATTCCGTAAAATGAAAAACGCTCCCACATTTCTGTAAAGAATAATACAAACAAACCTGCTGGATGCCCTAATACTTTGTCTTCAAATAAATTTTCAATATCTGTATTCATAATTATAGTTTAGTTATTTTTAGTTTATGTTCTTATTTTAATTGTCAGCTAATTCAAAGCCTTCTGTTTCATCCGTATGCATTTCTACTTCGTTATCTTCCGCTCCATGTGTTAATCTTTTTAGAGGTTTTAATAGTGCGATTACTAATAAACCAAATATTACTGTAAAAATTGCGATTCCAATAAAAATAGATTCCTCACCAAATTCAGATGCTTTCTCTCCTAATATCCCTGCTACTTTATTACCTAAACCAGAAGCTGCAAAATAAACACCCATCATTAAAGAAGCGTATTTTACTGGTGCTAATTTTGTAATAAATGAAAGCGCAACTGGAGAGGCACAAAGCTCACCAACTGTATGGAATAAATATGCTAAAACTAACCATTTCATACTGGAACTACCTTCTACATTAAATTCGTTTACTGCAAAAACCATGAAAATAAAACCTAGACCCATAATAATAGTCCCAAGCGCCATTTTAAATAATGAAGATGTTTCTTTACCTTTCAATTTCATTTTCGCCCAATATCCGGCAATTGGAACTGCTAATAAAATAATAAACCCTGCATTTAAACTCTGAAACCATGTAGCTGGTATTTCAAAACCGAACAACATTCTATCTGTTTTTTGTTTGGTATAAATACTCATTAAACCACCAGCCTGCTCAAATGCACCCCAAAAAACAATTACAATTAAAAAAGAAAGTAATAAAACAAGAAACCTATCTTTTAATACATTAGTTTCTAGGTTTTTATATATCATCATCATCATTCCTGACACTAAAGCTAAAAATATAAATAAGGCTGTATAACCCCAACTATCAATACCTGAATAAGTTATTCCTGCATAAACTCCATAAGCAATAATAATACCTACAATCAGTAAATGAACTGGTGATTGTGCTAAATCTGAAAATAATTTACCTAAAGAAACGTCATCTTTTTGATCGTTTTTAGTTGGCTTATTCCCTACTTCCGTTAAATATTTTTGTCCATACATATAAACTATCAATCCTAACACCATTGCTATTCCTGCTATTCCAAAGCCATAATGCCAACCAATAGTTTCTCCTATATAACCTACAATAAACGTAGCTAATAAAGAACCTAAATTAATCCCTATATAAAAAATAGAAAACCCCTTATCTCTTCGTATATCTCCTTTTTCATACAATCCTCCAACCATAGTTGAAATGTTTGGTTTTAAAAGCCCAACACCTAAAATAATTAAACCTAGTCCTGAATAAAAAGCCCACATGTTTTCAATAGCTAAAACTCCATGACCTGCAACTAATAGTATTGCACCATACATTACAGCTTTCTTTTGTCCTAAAAACTTATCTGCCAACATTCCACCTGGAATTGACATTATATAAACTAACATGGTGTACCAGCCATAAAGCATTATAGATTGCGAATCTAACCACCCTAAACCTGGATTATCTGCGGTTGTTTTTTCTACTAAATATAACGTTAATAAAGCTCGCATTCCATAATAAGAAAAACGCTCCCACATTTCAGTAAAAAATAATACGTAAAGCCCTATTGGGTGTCCAAAAAGTTCTTTTTGATGTGGTTGTAGTGTGGTTGTTGACATATTTTTAGTTTAGTTTTTATAAATTATCTTTAATAAATTTCGTCATCTTTTTATACAAATGCAAACGCGTGTTACCGCCATAAATTCCATGATTCTTGTCTGGGTAAACCATCCACTCAAACTGCTTATCTGCCTGAATTAATGCCTCTACCATACGCATAGTATTTTGCACGTGTACATTATCATCTCCACTACCGTGTATTAATAAAAAGTTTCCTTTTAACTTATCTACATGTGTAATAGGTGAGTTTTGATCGTATCCGTTTTCATTTTCTTGCGGGGTTTGCATATAACGCTCTGTATAAATGCTATCATAAAAACGCCAAGAAGTTACTGGCGCCACGGCTATTGCCATTTTAAAGGTGTCCGCTCCTTGAAACAAACAGTTTGACGACATAAAACCTCCATAACTCCAGCCCCAAATACCAATACGCTTAGCATCAATATATTTTTTAGTTCCTAATTTTTTAGCAATTTCAATTTGATCTTCTACCTCAAATTTACCCAATTCTTTTTGTGTGCATTTTTTAAATTCTGCTCCTTTAAAACCTGTTCCTCTACCATCAACACAAACTATAATATAACCCTCTTGCGCCAATAGGTAATACCAATAGTCGTTTGCTCCGTTCCAACGGTTTGCTACTTGTTGACTTCCAGGACCTGAATATTGATACATAAATAATGGATATTCTTTTTTTGCATCAAAATTAGCAGGTTTTATCATCCACATATTTAAATCGTTACCGTTGATATTGATCGTAGAATATTCTTTGTTTGAAAAATTATACTGCGCTACTTTTTCTTGTAACTCTTTATTATCCTTAATGTTTTTAATTACTTTCCCGCAAGACGCATCATTTAAAGTAAACTCATTTGGCGTTGTACTGTTTGAAAAGGTGTTGATATAATAAGAAAAATCGGCACTAAAGGCTGCCCTATTTGTCCCTGTTTTTTTAGACAATCGCTTTTTCTTTTTCCCGTTTAACCCAATTGCATACACATCTCTATTAATACTTCCGTTTTCTACAGATTGGTAATAAATTTTCCCTTTTTTCTCATTGAAACCGTAATAATTAGTTACTTCCCAGCTTCCGTTAGTTACTTGTTTTAATAAACGTCCTTGTTTATTGTAATGATAAATATGATTATACCCATCCTTTTCACTAGTCCAAATAAAGCTATTATCATTTAAAAAAGTTAAGTTATCCGTAATATCAATGTAAGCTTTGTCGGTTTCGTGTAAAATAGTTTTTGCAGTGTTGGTAACGGTGTTTACAAACTGTAATTTTAAATCGTTTTGATGACGATTCATAGTAATTACCGATAATTCATTGGCATCATTTGTCCATTTGATTCTTGGTATATACTCATAATCACCCAATGCAATTTTTGTGCTATTTTTTGAAGCTATGTTGTATAAGTGTAACGCTACCGTTGCATTTTTTTCTCCTGCTTTAGGATATTTAATACGCTCTTGACGTGGATATAGTTTTTTACCATACATATCCATAGAAAATTCAGGAACATCCGTTTCATTAAAACGTAAATAGGCTAAAGTAGTACTGGTTTTATTCCATTCAAAAGCGCGCACAAAAGCAAATTCTTCCTCATAAACCCAATCCGTTACACCATTAATAATCTCCCCTTTTTTACCATCCGTAGTCACTTGAACTTCTTGGTTAGTCACTATGTTTTTAAAATACACATTGTTTTCAAACACATACGCAATTTTATTCCCATCTGGAGAAAAAGTAGGTTCTTGTATTTTATTTGCTGATAAAAGCACTGTTTGCTTAGTAGTAATATCGTAAATATAATATTTACCTACAGATGAATGCCTGAAAATAGAAGCGACTTCCGTTGCTAATAAAATTTTAGTTTCATTAGCATTAAATGTATAACTTGAAAAATAAGGGATTTGCTCAATAGTTGCCGAATTTACTAAAGTAGCCACTTTTTCTAACGTTTTATAGCTATACTTGTCTACAGAAGTGGTTTTTGCATCCCTATCAAAATTTAAAACCGAATAATGTTTACCATCGTTCATAGCGTTTAGCGCATCCATGTATGATGATCTAAACTCTCCTCCCCAAATTTCTTCTAGCGTAAATTGTTTATTTTGAGCAGTTACTGATGCTATTGCAACAATTAAAAAACTACAAATTAAGATTATCTTCTTCATTATTTAGGGTTTGTAATGATTATAAAATTCTTTTAAAGCGTACAATATACTCTAAAAAAAGTGAAAAGCGAAAAGCGAAAAGTGAAAAGTGATTTTAAAGTACATTTATTGACTACCTTTGTAACTATTTTATATGCAAAACTCCCATGATAAAACCAGTAAAAGGATTTTCTAAATTATCAAAAAACGAAAAAGTTTCGTGGATTGTTACTTCATTTTTTAAAAACAATCCCAATGCCGAGTTAATGATTCGAAAATATTGGAATGAAGATGAAAAACTACAACAATTACATGATGAGTTTATAGAAAATACCATTACCAACTATTATTTACCGTTTGGCGTTGCTCCTAATTTTTTAATTAACGGAAAACTACATACTATACCCATGGCTATTGAAGAAAGTTCCGTAGTTGCCGCGGCCAGTAAAGCTGCTAAATTTTGGTATGATAGAGGTGGTTTTAAAACAGAAGTTATTAGCACTACAAAAATTGGTCAGGTGCATTTTTTATACGAAGGTTGTACTAAAAAACTAAGTGCTTTTTTTAAGCAAGTAGTACCAAAACTAATGCACAGCACACAATCCATTACTCAAAACATGGAAAAACGTGGTGGCGGAATTACAGGTATTACTTTAAAAGATAAAAGCCATAAATTAAAAAACTACTACCAAATACATTGTGAGTTTGAAACTCTTGATGCAATGGGCGCCAATTTTATTAATTCTTGCTTGGAGCAATTTGCAAAAACCTTTAAACAAGAAGCATTACTTTATACTCCTTTTTCTGAAACTGATAAAAACATTAACATTGTAATGAGTATCTTATCCAACTATGTGCCAAATTGTTTGGTAAAAGCAAGTGTTTCTTGCCCTGTTGAAGATTTAAAAACAGATACTATTAGTGGTGAAGAATTTGCTAAAAAATTCATCACTGCTGTAAAAATTGCCGAAATTGAACCGTACCGAGCAGTAACACACAATAAAGGTATCATGAATGGTATTGATGCAGTTGTTTTAGCTACGGGTAATGATTTTAGAGCTGTAGAAGCTGGCGTACATGCTTACGCTGCAAGAAACGAGCAATACAGTAGCTTAACCCACGCAAGCATTGAAAACGGAATATTTAAATTTTGGATTGAAATCCCTTTAGCGCTAGGTACAGTTGGCGGTTTAACCAAATTGCATCCTTTAGTAAAATTAGCATTAGAAATTTTAGGAAAACCCAATGCAAAAGAATTAATGCAAATTGTTGCCGTTGCAGGTTTAGCACAAAATTTTGGCGCACTAAATTCCTTAACTACAACAGGAATTCAAAAAGGACACATGAAAATGCACTTAATGAATATTTTAAACCAACTAGAAGCAACTGCTACCGAAAAAGCAACTGTTGCTAACTATTTTGAAGGAAAAACGGTAACACACCGTGATGTTATAAATAAATTTGAAGAAATTAGAAAATTAAACTCATGATTACAACTATAAAAATTAACAAACCCGAAGCAATTACTTCTGTTAAAAAAACAATAGCATTTAAACGTGGTACAAATGTTTTGGACACAATTAAAGTTTTAGAGAATGGAAATTTCGTACTAATAACTGATTTTTTCAGTAACGGACTAACCCTTCTTAAAGAGATTAGGACATATTTAAGCAACAAACTACCCAATAAAACTTTTCAGGAACAACGAAAATATAGGGCTGAATACCATAAATTATCAAGTCTTATCTTAATAGAAATTGCAGACCATAAATTGGCAGTCAAAAAAGCACCTTCAATTGGTTGGTTTGAAAAATTATATCCCGAAACCAGTGATTTTTTATTAACATTTTCTCAAGTACAAGGGCTCAATAGTTCTTGGCAATGGTATAAAAACGGCGTTACCACACCTGTACTTCGCAATAAAACACATCCTTATTACGGCACTTACTTTCCTACACGTTTTGACCATTTAATACTTTTTGATAATTGGCTAAAACGCTATGAAGGGTCTAAAAAATCAGCAATAGACGTTGGTATTGGGAGCGGAGTACTTACGCTACAAATGATGAAGCATGGATTTCAAAAAGTTTTTGGAACGGATACCAACCCAAATTCAATTATTGGATTGAAAGAGTTTATGGGAGACACCAAGTTATCCCGAAAAATTGAATTAGATTTTGGTCACCTTTTTGGGAAGTGGGAAAAACAAACGGAATTAATTGTTTTTAATCCGCCTTGGTTACCCGCAACTCAAGACATAGAAAATATTGATGAAGCTATTTATTATCCTAAAAACCTATTTCCTGATTTTTTTAAAGAAGCTAAAAAAAGACTTTTACCTGAAGGAAAACTTGTGGTTATCTTTTCAAATATCGCACAAATAACAAATGCAACAAAAGAGCACCCTATAGAGAAGGAATTAGCTGATGGCGGTAGATTTTTATTAGAAAAACGCTTAACAAAACAAGTTAAAGTAGCTTCAGATAAAACCAAACGAAATCAACATTGGCGAGCTGAAGAGGAGGTGGAACTTTGGGTTTTAATCGCGGGGCGATAGCCTAATGAGTCAATTCCCCAATGTTCATGTCAAAAGATAATATCTCGTTCCCTTGGGAGGAGGAAGTTTATACCTGTTTAATAAGATCCCATACTTAAAAAAAGAGTTATCTACATGAGAACAAATGTATTTTACAGTCACGGAAAATTATTATTAACTGCCGAATATGTGGTGCTTAATAATGCTACCGCTCTAGCTATACCTACAAAAAAAGGGCAATACCTAAGTATAAAATCTATTGATGGAAATACCCTAATTTGGAAAAGTTTTGATGAACAAAACCAAATTTGGTTTGAAACTCAAATTGACATTACGCTCAAAAACACTTCAAAGAACAATAAAGAACACCAAACGTTATTGCATATTTTACAAGTAGCCAAAAAACTAAACCCAACGTTTTTAAATAATAATCAAGGATATTTAGTAACCACACAACTTACATTTAATCGCAACTTTGGTTTAGGAAGTTCTTCTACCTTAATTGCAAATATTGCTCAATGGGCAAAAGTAAATGCCTTTGAGCTATTACAACAATCTTTTGGCGGTAGTGGCTATGATATTGCCTGCGCAAACAGTAATGGCGCATTAACCTACAAACGTAATAACAACAACCCAATTATTGAGTATTTAATATTTGATCCTGAGTTTAAAAAACAAATTTACTTTGTTTATTTAAACAAAAAACAAGATAGCAAATTAGGCATTCAACGCTATAAAAGCTTAAACGCAACTAGCAAACAACACCAAATTAAAGTAATAAATAGCATTACACAACAATTGATTACATGTGCTACTATAACTGAATTTAATAGTTTGATAAACCAACATGAAAATATTATTTCAAATCTAATTGAAACTCCTACCGTTAGTGAAACCTTATTTAAAGATTACACTAACGGAAGTATTAAAAGTTTAGGTGCTTGGGGTGGCGATTTTATTATGGTTACTGTAAACCATATCTCAAATTTAAATTATTTTAAAGCTAAAGGATATACTACTATTTTCTCTTTTGAAGACATGGTATTGTAATACCAATTAAAATTCAAAATGCACAATTAAATTGAATTGGTATAATTTGACGCTGTAACTTTTGTGTTAGGGGCAGTAGTGGCACCCTTTTTAGGTAACGC
>CAZSQD010000051.1:0-11954 GCA_964608925.1 uncultured Kordia sp. | reverse complement strand
CCTGATTTGTTTTCTAACAACTCCAATGCTTTTTTGTAGTTTTTGGAAGTAATATATGAATCTATTAATAAATTTTCAATATTTTCTTTTTCCGAAGCATTTGGATACGTTTTTAAATATGCCATTAAAACTTCAGGAACCGATTGGTATGGATTCCCAATTTCATAACTCAATTTGGCGTAATTTAAAGCAGCATCTTCCTTTATTTTTGCATCAAAACCCATTTCCGAAGCATTTTTAAAAGCATTTAAAGCTTCTTGT
Organism: uncultured Kordia sp.; assembly: GCA_964608925.1. GTDB lineage: Bacteria > Bacteroidota > Bacteroidia > Flavobacteriales > Flavobacteriaceae. The sequence goes on along the minus strand of CAZSQD010000051.1, from coordinate 11,693 downwards.
TTTTTATCGGTTTTTAAATAACATTCTGCCAAATGATAATATCCGTTTTGTGCTACGGAATTTTTACCACCAATAATTTTATTAAATTCTGATATGGCAGCGGTATATTCTTTACGTTGATAAAAAACGTAGCCCAATTGATAATGATCTGTATTACTCCATTTTCTTTTAATGCCTTTATAATCTTTTAAATAAGGTAAAGCTTTGTCATATTTTTGAAGATTAAAATAACTTTCGCCAATAATTTTATTAAGTTGCGAACGTTCTTCTTGCTCTTGTGCTAACGGTAAACGCTGGCTTGCTAAATCAATTGCTTTTTCAAACTCACCCAATTTAAAATTCATATCTGCTTGAAAATACGCCATTTTTTCTTGATATTTTTCTTGATCTTGCACTTGATTAAAATAAGTAGCAGCTTCCTTATAATCATCTCCTTGATAAGCAATAAAACCTAAATAATATTTTGCTTGCGCTCCATAGGTTTCAGAATCAGACACCTTATCAAAATATTTTTTTGCCTTCTTTTTCTGCTTACTATTAAATAATGCGTATCCTTTTTTAAAATTAAAGGTTTCTTTTTCGGCAGTATTTAAATCTTTTTCATCTACTTTATTTAACCATTTTAAAGCATAACTGTATTTACTATTGGCATAATAGTAATTAGCTACATCATTAAACGCAGCATTTTTTTTAGTACTTGTAGGATAATCCGTTACAAATTTTTCAATTAAATGAGCGGCTCCTTGCTGATTTAACCGTACGGCACAATTGGCTATATAATAAGCACAATTACCTGTAGTTTGCATATCAATAGCAGTACTTTGTGCATCCTTAAATAAATTTTGTGCAGCTAAATATTGCTCTTGCTGATATAAAGACAATGCCTTTGCATAGGTTCTATTATTATGAGTGTAAATTTTAGTTTGCTGTGCATTAACTACCGTAAAACAAAGTAGTAATAAAAGTGTGGTGAATTGCTTTAACATAAAAAAGGTGTTATATTGATGTTATAAAAGTACGACTTCCTACATAGGTTAACGTAAAAAATAAAGGTTAATTGTAGGTATTTATTAAAAGGGTTATTAACTATTTAATTGTGTAATGATAGCCCATCCTGATAATTATTGGAAAGGTTAATTTACGGATGTTCTACATCAAAAAACATTAAAAATAAAAATGAATCCTCGTACCCTAAGGTTAATGAATTTTATACGCTGAGATGCCCAATAATTTTAATTTATAGATGTTTAAAAGTAGCTACGGATGTATGAATGGACATCAAGTAATTAAATTTTAGTTTTTATCAAATTAGGTTAGTATCTTCGTGCTATGAAAATTGCAATCGTTATTTTAAATTGGAACGGAAAAAAACTATTAGAACAGTTTTTACCACTTGTTGTTTCTTTTTCTTCGGAAGCAAAAATTTATGTTGCTGATAATGCTTCTACGGATGCTTCTGTAGTTTTTATAGAAACGCATTACCCACAAATAACGATTATACAAAATGCTAAAAACGGCGGATATGCAAAGGGTTATAACGATGCTTTACACTATATTGAAGCCGATGTGTATTGTTTGCTAAACTCAGATATTGAAGTAACGGAAGGTTGGTTACAACCCATAATAACCACTTTTAAAGCAAATGAAAATATTGCAGCTATACAACCTAAAATTTTAGATTTTACAGCTAAAAGCAAGTTTGAATATGCAGGTGCAGGAGGAGGATTTATTGATAAATATGGGTATCCGTTTTGTAGAGGTCGTGTTTTTGATACTATAGAAACGGATAACGGACAATACAATGATACCATACCTGTTTTTTGGGCTTCAGGAGCGTGTTTGTTTATTAAAAGTGAAACCTTTTTTGAGGTAGGTGGTTTTGATGAAACTTATTTTGCACACCAAGAAGAAATTGATTTATGTTGGCGCATTCAAAATTTAGGGAAACAAATTTATTATGTAGGTGCTTCAACAGTTTACCACGTAGGTGGCGCAACCTTAGCTACGCAAAACCCAAAGAAAACCTTTTTAAATTTTAGAAATTCGTTATTTAATTTATTAAAGAATACTCCCAAAGGTAAAGGTTTCGGTTTAATTTTTACACGTTTGTGTTTGGATGGTTTGGCAGGAATTAAATATATTTTTGAGGGGAAACCTTTGCATACATTAGCCATTATAAAAGCACACTTTAGCTTTTATGCATACTTATTTAAAATGCTAAAAAAACGAACTAAAACTCCTAAAAAGCAAGACTATTATCAAACCAAAAGTATCGTTTGGGATTATTTTGTGAAGAGATAAAAGACTTTTTAAAATGGTATAATATTTATTAACACCTCACAGGTTTTAAAAACCTGTGAGGTGTTACTTTTTGATGATGTTTTGTCTATTATTTGATAATAATTTTTACAAAAAAAAAGAGCTTCACCATTACAGTAAAGCTCTCTTCATATTTTATAATTTGGCTGTCGTACCACGACCGACCGATTAGTTTTTCATCCACGCATTACGTAAAATAACACGTTTGTCAGTTGCAGGTAAATCATCTGGTGCTAAGGTATAACTTACACCCATTGGAGTCGTAATTTTACCTTTTAAAGTAACTTCTTTATCATTACGTTTTACTACCATAGTCATGTTATCACCTTCTTTCCAGTTGAAAGAAGCTATTACTAAAGCTTGTATGTTTTTTAAATTGTATTTTGTACCATCAATAGATACTAAACGATCACCACCTTGAATTCCTAATTTTTTTAAAAAACTATTGGTGTCTGCTAAAAATAAAACTTCTTTTGTTTCTTGATCCACATCAATACAAGGCGTTTGCATATCTTTCATTAAAAAACCAGTTTTGGTTTCTTTACGCTGCATGCTTAAACCTACTTTATTAAAAAAGGTAGTATAGTTTATTGGGGTATCACCTTCAACATATTGCTTAATAAACCCACGAACAGTAGGGTAGGTAAACGCTGCAATATCGGTAAATAATTGATTGTCATTAAATGGTTTGTGTACACCGTATTTTTTTGATAAAGATTGCATCATATCTAGAATACCTTTTTCGCCATTACTATTTTCTCTAATTAAAATATCAATACACATCCCTATTAAAGCACCTTTTTCATATACATTGGCGTAATTTTTTTTGTAAGGCTCTACTAAAATATTTTCACTCATTTTAGTAAAAGACATATTGTCATTATGGCGTTTTGCTCCGTTTACCTTCCCTAAAATTCTTTCGTAAAATGCATTTTCATCAATTAAACCTTGATTGATTTGAAATAGGTTTGCAAAATATTCAGTTACCCCTTCATACATCCATAAATGTTTAGACATTTTAGGATTGTTGTAATCAAAATAATGTACTTCTTCTGAGTGTACTTCTAGTGGTGTTAAGGTGTGAAAAAACTCATGAGAAACAACATCTTTCATATATTTAGCCAACATTTGTACGGGCATAGTTTCCGGAAAAACTACTGTTGTAGAGGTATGATGCTCTAAAGCTCCAAAACCTGATGCGTCTTCTTTTCCTGTAGATAAATATAACAAAATACTGTATTTAGGTGTGCTATTTACCGTACCTAAAAATGTTTTTTGTGCTTGCATCATCTTTTCCATATCCGCTTGTAAATCAGTTGCTTTTACGGTATTAGATGGAGAGTAAACACTTAATAATATTTCCATACCGTCAATGCTAAAGGTAACATTGTTTGGTTTGGCATACATAATAGGGTTATCCGTTACGTCAAAATATCTATTTAATTATAGATGTCTTTAGTATTGGCAGCATCCAAATCGGTTAAGGCAGAAGTGCCTACTAAACCTTCAGGGTGTGTAATGTTTAATGTATATGGGAATTCTTGTTGTGTAGTAAAATATCCTACAAAACCGTGTAGGTTTAATACAAAGTTTTTGTCTTTTAAAATATTAGTTCCTGCTGGTGAAAAAACAGCTTCTTTAACTGTAGCTTCTGTATCAAAAGTATCATTTACAAAATAAGTGATTTTTGTTAATTTGTTTGCATTGCTAATGTCCCAAGAGTTTTGATCAGGATGTTTTACAGCTAATTCGTTACCATCCTTATCAAAAGCTTTGAAGTTTTCTATGTATTGTCCGTAGTTATCGGTAGAGTAAGTTCCAGGTACGGTTTTAGGAATGTGAAAAGTAGCGGTTTCTGCAGTAATGTGTGCAGGAGTAAATTCTACTTGTACTTGATCATTGGTTACATTTACCAAATCAATATGCACAGTAGTTTCTTTTGCAGCGTTAGCAGTATTGCTTGTTGCTGTTTTTGTAGTGTTACAGGCGGTAATAAACGCCAATGATAAAAGGGCAAGACTTATTTTTTTCATGATTATTTGTTATTATTTTGATTATAAGACTGTAAAAATAGACTTTTGTTACAGTTATTTATTATTTTTTGGCACGTAATTTGTAATCTATATAGTAGATTGCGTATGTGGACATTAGAAACTAACTAAAACCTTCTAAAGAGAGTGCTCAAAATAAAAACAAAAAAAAGCAACTTAAGAAATTAAGTTGCTTTTTTGATGATGTGATAAAAATAGAAAAACTGCCATTTCTGGCAGTTTTTCGGGGTAATTAACTATAAAAAAACACTCTGAAAAAAAGTATTTAACGTTTAAAGATTATAATTAATCTTAATATATTTAAAGTTGTATATTAACTTATGTTATCTATTTGATGTTGCAACATATAAAACTATTTATTAAATTACCTATTTTCTTTTAATTACTTTTTTAACAGCAGCAACAATTGCTTTGTCATTTAAGCCATATTTTTCCATTAATTGTGCTGGCGTACCAGATTCTCCAAAAGTATCATTAGTAGCTACAAACTCTTGTGGAGTAGGTGTGTTTAACGCTAATACACGTGCCACACTTTCACCTAAACCTCCTAAAAAGTTATGTTCTTCTGCAGTAACAATACAACCTGTTTTTGCAACCGATTTTAATATGGCAGCATCATCCAATGGTTTTATGGTGTGAATATTGATTACTTCTGCACTAATTCCGTCTGCTTCTAATTGTTCTGCAGCTTGTAAAGCTTCCCAAACTAAATGTCCTGTTGCAACAATAGTAACATCTGTACCTTCCGTTAATTGTACCGCTTTCCCTATTTCAAATTTTTGATCTACAGGAGTAAAGTTGGCTACTTTTGGACGTCCAAAACGCAAGTAAACAGGACCATCATAATCAGCAATAGCAATGGTAGCTGCTTTAGTTTGGTTATAATCACAAGGATTAATAACTACCATACCAGGTAACATTTTCATTAAACCAATGTCTTCTAAAATTTGGTGTGTAGCACCATCTTCCCCTAAAGTTACGCCTGCATGCGAAGCACAAATTTTCACATTTTTACCAGAATAGGCAATTGATTGACGTATTTGATCATAAACTCTACCAGTTGAAAATGCAGCAAAAGTACCTGTAAAAGGTATTTTGCCACCAATGGTTAACCCCGCAGCAATACACATCATGTTGGCTTCGGCAATACCAATTTGAAAAAAACGTTCAGGGTTTTCTTCAATAAATTTATCCATTTTTAAGGAACCAATAAGGTCAGCACAAAGTGCTACAACGTTAGGGTTTGTTCTTCCTAACTCTGCTAAACCTGCTCCAAAACCAGAACGTGTATCATTTTTTCCTTGGTCTATATGTTTTTTCATAATCTCTTTCGCTAAAGCGATATTTTTTAATGCTTAAATTATTTTATTTGGCCATCGCCCCGCGATTAATAGTCACCTAAAGTTTCTGGGTTTTGCGCTAAAGCACTTTCCAATTGCTCATCATTAGGGGCTTTACCATGCCACGCATGTGTGCCCATCATAAAGTCAACACCATTACCCATTTCCGTATGTAATAAAATACAAACGGGTTTACCGTTACCTAATTTACTTTTGGCAAGCGCTAAACCTTTTAAAATAGCATCAATATCATTTCCTTTTTCTATCTCTAAAACAATCCATCCAAAAGCTTCAAATTTAGCTTTTAAACTTCCTAATGGTAAAACAGTATCTGTAGCACCATCAATTTGTTTTTTATTGTAATCAATCGTGGCAATGTAATTATCTATATTATTACCTGCAGCGTACATAATGGCTTCCCAATTTTGACCTTCTTGCAATTCACCATCACCGTGTAAACTATAAATGGTAGTATCTTCTCCATTTAATTTTTTGGCTAATGATGCGCCAATAGCAACACTCATTCCTTGCCCTAAAGAACCAGATGCAATACGTATACCCTCTAAGCCATCATGGGTAGTTGGGTGCCCTTGTAAGCGAGAATTTAACAATCTAAAAGTGTTTAATTCTTGTACAGGAAAATATTCATTACGTGCTAATACACTATATAATACAGGAGAAATATGCCCGTTTGACAGAAAAAATAAATCTTCATTTTTACCGTCTATTGTAAAATTTTTGGCATCTTTTTTTAAGACTTCTCCATAAAGAGAAACTAAAAATTCAGCACATCCTAAAGAACCTCCAGGATGACCAGAGCTTACTTTATGAACCATACGTACAATATCTCTACGTACTTGAGTAACTTGTTTTTCTAATTGTGTTATTGACATGTTGTGATTTTATTTATTCGTCAAAAATAAGATTTTTATTTGCTATCCCAAAGTTATGCTCATATCATTTATTAACGAAAAAAGCATTTTACTAACAATTTTGTTTTTATTAAGAATATCTTATGGTTAAGTTGTTATATTTGCCAATACATTGAATTTGATATATGCAATTTGAAATAAACAAAAAAGATGCGCTTTCAAAAGCGAGAGCGGGTAAAATGACAACAGCACATGGTGTTATTGAAACCCCAATATTTATGCCTGTAGGTACTATTGGTACTGTAAAAGGAGTACATCAAAAAGAATTGACGGATGAAATAAATCCTGACATTATTTTAGGTAACACCTATCATTTATATTTAAGACCTGGTACTGAAATTTTAGAAAAAGCAGGAGGGTTGCATAAATTTATGAATTGGGAGAGACCTTTGTTAACCGATTCAGGAGGATATCAAGTATATTCTTTATCTGCAAACCGAAAAATTAAAGAAGAAGGCGTAAAATTTAAGAGTCATATTGATGGTTCTACACATTTTTTTTCACCAGAATTTTCAATGGATGTACAACGTAGTATTGGAGCTGATATTTTTATGGCTTTTGATGAGTGTACACCATACCCATGTGATTATCATTACGCCAAACGATCTATGCACATGACGCATAGGTGGTTGGATAGGTGTATTGCACATAACGCAAAAACACCAACAAAATATGGTTTTGATCAAGCGTTTTTTCCAATAGTTCAAGGAAGTACTTATAAAGATTTACGGGAACAATCAGCCGAATATATTGCCAATTCAGGAGCAGTAGGTAATGCAATTGGAGGGTTATCCGTAGGGGAACCTGCACCAGAAATGTATGAAATGACTGATATTGTGTGTAGTATTTTACCAGAAGACAAACCACGTTATTTAATGGGCGTAGGTACTCCTATTAATATATTAGAAAACATTGCTTTGGGTGTAGATATGTTTGATTGTGTTATGCCAACACGTAATGCACGTAACGGAATGTTATTTACTGCTCACGGTACTATTAATATTAAAAATAAGAAATGGGAAGCTGATTTTTCTGCAATAGATGAAATGGGAATCACTTGGGTAGATACCTATTATTCTAAAGCTTATGTACGTCATTTATTTACGGTAAATGAAATGTTAGGAAAACAAATAGCAACCATACATAATTTAGGATTCTATTTATGGCTAACACGTGAAGCACGTAAACATATTATTGCAGGTGATTTTAGAGCTTGGAAAGACAAAATGGTAAAACAAATGGATAAGCGCTTGTAATGCTAAAAATTATAGATAAATACATATTAAAACGCTATTTAGGTACATTTTTCACCATGTTACTGCTATTTATTCCTATCGGGATAATGGCAAATCTATCCGAAAAGGTAGATAATATGATTGAAAATAAAGTTGCTTTTTTAGCTATTATGGGATATTATGGGAATTTCACCATACATATGGGCTATTTATTATTTCCGTTATTTTTATTTTTATCTGTAATATGGTTTACTTCAAAATTAGCCAATAAAACTGAAATTATTGCTATTTTAAGTTCAGGTATTTCTTTTACTCGTTTTTTAAGACCATATTTAATCGGGTCTACTTTTATTGCTATTTTCTTTTTTGTAATTGGGATGTTTGTATTGCCAGATGCCAGTAGAAAGTACAATGAGTTTATTTATAATCAATTGCATAAAGGAAGGAAAGATAGAGAAACAGGGGAGGTTTTTAGGCAACTCAATGATAATGAGTTCATATATGCTTCCAGTTTTGATTCCAAAAATCAATCGGCTTATAATTTTACGTTGGAACATTTTGAAGGGAGTCAACTTACTCATAAAATAAGTGCTTCTAAAATACAGTTTCGCCCAAAAGACTCCGTATATCGTTTAACCAATTACGTATTGCGAGAAATAGGAGAACATGACGACGTTATTATTAAAAAAAGAAGAAAGGATACTATTTTTAATTTTGAATTAGACGCTTTAACACCTGTAAAATACATTGCAGAAACCTTAAATTACCCTGATTTAATAAAATTTATTGAAAAAGAAAAACGCTTAGGATCTGCAAGTGTAAATAGGTATGAAGTGGTAAAATACAAACGATGGAGTATACCATTTTCAGCATTTATACTAACTATTATTGCGGTAGCGGTATCTGCTATGAAACGTAGAGGCGGTATGGGGGTAAACTTGGCATTGGGTATTGCATTGGCTTTTATATTTGTATTTATGGATAAAATATTTAGTGTAATGGCAGAGCAATCAGGGTTTAACCCGTTGTTAGCTGTTTGGTTGCCAAATATTATTTTTGGTATTTTAGCTATATTTTTATTAAATAGAGCTAAACGTTAAAAGTATGCCCCTTTTTTATGGGATGATTGTTTCTGCATATTATTAAAAATAAACCTAATTTTTATGGCAATTGCTCCAAAACTTAAAAGTTATTTACTTTTACATCTTATTGTTTTTATTTGGGGTTTTACCGCTATTTTAGGAGCGTTAATTTCAGTATCTGCCATACCATTAGTATGGTTTAGGATGAGTTTGGCAAGTGTATTAATGTTAGCGTATGTGCTTTTTAAAAAATACAACTTGCGCATTACCAGAAAACAATTTTTTCAATACCTATTTGGAGGTGTTGTAATAGCTTTGCACTGGATTACCTTTTTTTATGCCATAAAAATTTCTAATATTTCCATTGCATTAGCAACCATGAGTACCGGTGCTTTTTTTACTATTTTTATAGAAGCTATATTTAAAAGAAAACGAATAAATGGAATAGAGTTTTGCTTCGGATTGCTTGCCATACTAGGTTTATATGTTATTTACAGTTCCGCAATACAATTGCAATTGGGTATTGTATATGCTTTAATAGCTTCCTTTTTATCAGCTTTATTTTCGGTATTTAATGTTGATTTTGTAAAAGAACAAAAAGCAAGTGTAATTTCTTTTTATGAAATCCTTTTTGGGGTATTGGCAATAACTCTTTATATTACTTTTGATGGCACATTATTTTCAGAATCATTTTTTATAATACAACCTCTTGATTATTTATGGATTTTTATTTTAAGTAGTGTTTGTACGGCTTATGCCTTTATTGTTTCGGTAGATTTACTGAAGCAATTAAGCGCTTTTACTGTAATGTTAACCATTAATTTAGAACCCATATATGCTATAATACTGGCGGTTATTATCTTTCCGGAAACAGAAAAAATGACCACTAATTTTTATATAGGAGCAATTATTATACTACTAACCGTAGTTGTGAATGGGGTCTATAAATTGCGTAAAAAACAACGAATTAAATAGTTGTATTCTAGTTGTTTATAAGATAATTTTATAAAACAGATGAAATTTAAAGGCTATTAATCGATTAAGAAAAGGAAAGTATTTATATTTGCGATAACGAAAACAAATCTTAATAAAAGGATTATGGAATATTTAGATTTTGAACTTCCAATACAGGAGTTAGAAGAGCAATTAGAAAAGTGTGCATTAATTGGCGAAGAAAGCGATGTTGATGTAACGGCTACTTGCAAACAAATTCAAAAAAAATTAGATACTACTAAAAAAGAAATTTATAAAAATCTTTCTGCGTGGCAACGTGTGCAAATGTCACGTCACCCAGAAAGACCTTATACATTAGAGTATATAAAGGCTTTATGTGGAGATACTTTTAAAGAACTGCATGGTGATCGTAATGTAAAGGATGATAAAGCCATGGTTGGTGGTTTAGGTAAAATAAATGGGCAATCATTTATGATTATTGGTCAGCAAAAAGGGCATAATACTAAAACACGTCAATACCGTAATTTTGGTATGGCAAACCCAGAAGGATATCGTAAAGCATTGCGTTTAATGAAATCGGCAGAAAAATTTGGTTTACCCGTAGTAACGTTTATTGATACTCCAGGAGCATACCCAGGTTTAGAAGCAGAAGAAAGAGGACAAGGAGAAGCCATTGCACGTAATATATTAGAAATGACACGCCTTAAAGTGCCAATTATTTGTGTAATAATTGGAGAAGGAGCATCTGGAGGAGCATTAGGAATTGGTGTAGGAGATAAAATATTAATGTTAGAAAATGCATGGTATTCCGTAATTTCTCCAGAAAACTGTTCGTCAATATTATGGCGTAGTTGGGAACATAAAGAAACCGCTGCAGAAGCTTTAAAATTAACTGCAACAGATGCTATGAATTTAAAAGTAGTAGATGAAATTATAGCCGAACCAATAGGGGGAGCACATCGTCATAAAGAAGCTGTGTTTAAAAACGTACAAGAAGCTATAACAAAAGCATATCAAGAATTTGAAAAGTTATCACCAACAAAATTGGTAGCTCAACGAATGGATAAATATTCAAAAATGGGTGACTTTAATGAGTAAACGCTTTTAAAATCAATACCTCATAAAAAAACCGAAGTAATTACTTCGGTTTTTTTATCGCTATTAACAAAATTACAGAGTTATTAACACCTTAATTGTTCATTACCTGTTCATTACTCAACCCAAATAAAACTATAAATAAATAGTACTTTCGTACCAATGGAAAAAGCAAAAACGATACAAGGACACCGAGTTGACAAAAGTACACTTATCAATTTAGAAAAAGGTAAAATACCACCTCAAGCACTTGATTTAGAACAAGTTGTGTTAGGTGCATTAATGATTGATAAAAAAGGAGTTGATGAGGTAATTGATATTTTACAACCAGATGCTTTTTATAAACAAGCACATCAGTATATTTTTCACGCCATTTACACACTGTTCGAAAACTCTGAACCTATTGACATATTAACAGTTTCCAATCAATTAAAAAAAGATGAAAAGTTAAAAGCGGTAGGGGGCGATTTTTACTTAATTTCCTTAACTCAAAAAGTATCATCATCAGCACATATTGAGTTTCATTCCCGTATTATTTTACAAAAATTTATACAACGTAGTTTAATAAAAATTTCAAACGAAATTATTGAAGATGCCTATGATGAAACTACCGATGTTTTTGATTTATTAGACAAAGCCGAATCAAAATTATACGAAGTTACACAAGCTAATATTAAAAAATCTA
>CAZSQD010000050.1:0-11958 GCA_964608925.1 uncultured Kordia sp. | reverse complement strand
ATCAATACAAAATTTATTTGCTTGTGGAGAGTGCAGTTGTACAGGTTTACATGGAGCAAATAGGTTGGCGTCAAACTCATTATTAGAAGCATTGGTATATGCGCACCGTATTTATAAATACCAAAGTCAATACCCTGTAAAGCCTATAGATTGTAAAATTCCAGATTGGAATGATAAAGGAGCAGAAATAGCTAAAGAGTATGTTTTGGTAAAACATAATTTAAAACAATTACAAGCACTTATGAGAAACTATGTAGGTATTGTAAGAAGTGATGATAGGTTGCAAAAAGCCACCCATCATTTAAATTTAATATATGAAGAAGTAGAAGAGTTGTATAAAAAATATAAAGTAGATGCTACATTATGTGAGTTACGCAATATGGTAAATGTAGCACATTTAATTATTAGCCAATCATTAGAAAGAAAAGAAAATAAAGGAGGATATTATAACCTTGATAACATATAAAAAAATAAAATGAATTCATTTTTACCCCAAGTAGATCAATTACCAAAAGGACACCCTGTACAGGTGTATTATGAAGAAGGTGCTTTAATTCAAGAATTATTATTAGCATTAGGTGATGCAGATGTTGTTGACGATTTTCAAAAATATTATAATATATTTAATCATTTAACTACTATTGAAAAACGATTTGCACGTAAAGAAAACCAGTTGTTTCCATATTTAGAAAAATACGGTTGGAATGGACCAAGTCAAGGTATGTGGTCTTTTCATGATAATTTAAGAGATCAAATACGTTTTTTAAAAGCACATAATGAGAATAAAGACATTACTAAAATAAAAGAAAATTTACCTTTTTTAATAGAAGGAATTAAAAGATTGTTGACTATTGAAGACACGCGTTTGTTTCCAACAGCAATAGAGATGCTTAGTGAAGATGACTGGAAAGAGTTTTATATAGGTGATGAAGAAATGGGATGGATGCTTGCTCAAAAACCAATTCCGTACCCAGCCATAACTGAAAATTATGTGCACCCAAGTGAAGATTTTACCGATCGTTCTGATTCTTTTTCAAAAGAAAATACTTTTCATTATGATGAAGGATATATGACACCAGAGCAAGTAAACTTATTACTTCGTTTCATGCCTTTAGATATTACTTATGTTGATGAAAATGATAAAGTAATTTTTTATAACCGTGGAGATGATCGCGTGTTCCCTCGTAGTAAAGGTATTATTGGGCGTGAAGTGAAATTTTGTCACCCACCTAAAAGTGTAGGCATGGTATTGCGAATTGTAGATGAATTTAGGGCAGGAACAAAAGATGTTGCTGATTTTTGGTTTAACTTTAGAGGACGTATTATTTATATCAGATACTTTGCTATTCGTGATAAAGAAATGAAATATAGAGGAGTTATTGAAATGAGTCAGGATATTACGGATATTCAAAAAATAACAGGCGAAAAACGCCTATTAGATTGGGATTAATGAAAAACAAACTAGTATTAGGTTTACTGTTGCTACTTATTTCTTGCACAACAAAAACTTCCAATGCCATTGTGGTATTAGAAAATAATGAAATAAACAATCAGGCAGTAGCGCAATTAGACACTCCAGAAAGAGCACTTGTTTTATGGTATTTATATGCCTACGGTAATGAGTGTGATGGGACTACATCAAAAATAAAATGTAAGTTACTTGATGAAATAGGAATTTCAAATGAATGTGATGCAAAGCATTTAAGTATATTGTTGCAATGGTTTTCTACAGATATGTTGGCTGTATATAAGTTAAATAAATGCCCTAGTATGGGTGTGAAGTCTGCTATTCAAAATGAATTTAAAAAAATAATTTTACATAGAAATAAAGATACATTGTCCATTGATTATAAGGTAAAAGGGATGAACAATAGTCAAGAAAAATATTGGAATATAGAAAAAACAGACTCCTATATTATTAGAGGTAAAACACTTGTTAAACAATAAAAAAACAAAATAATGGAAACAAAACCAATAGATTATAAAAATGTATACTATCCTCCAGGAGGTATTTTACTTTGGATTATTATTTTTTTAGAACTGATAACTTTTGGGATAGCTTTGGTGTTTTTCGCACTTAATAGTAGCGAAAATCCAACACTATTTCAAGAATCAAGACAGTTGTTAAACACCACCTATGGAGTGGTAAATACCGTATTTTTATTAACTAGTGGGTTTTTTATGGCAAGTGCAGTAACTGCTTTTAAAAATAAAAACACTACTAAAGCTAAGCGGTATATTGTTATTACTATGCTATTTGGCATACTCTTTCTAATTTTAAAATCAGTAGAATATTCTCATAAAATTGATGCAGGTTTAGGTATGGGATATAACGTTTTCTTTAATTATTATTGGTTACTTACCTTATTTCATGTAATACACATAGTAGTAGGTTTAGTAATATTAACGGTTACGTATTTCGGAATTAAAAAACAAACCTCATTAATAGAAGACGTAGAGGCAAGTGCAGCTTTTTGGCACATGTGTGATTTAATTTGGTTACTCCTTTTCCCAATCCTTTATTTATTAGCTTAGTTATGAAAAAGAAAGATATAGTTACACTCGCATTACTAATTGTGCTAACCATTATTACAGGATTAGTATCAGAAAATCATCAAAATTTTAAAATGGTAAATACATTAATACTAGTTTTATCAGGATTAAAATTTGTACTAGTAGCTTTTCAGTTTATGGAACTTAAAAAAGCAAATATATTTTGGAAAGTGTTGTTAATGAGTTTTTTAATACTATTTATTGTAGTTGTATTAATTATAAGCTAATACTGATATATATCATTATTTACATTTGTTAAAATCAATATCTTGCGAGTTTTAAAAGATATCAAGTATAAAATAAAATTATTTTTTTATTTGGTATTAAACAAAGTATTAATAGTTAATCATATTTAAAAAATGGAAAAAGCACATACGTTTCACACCCCAGTTATGGGAATTGCATTTTCGGTTGACACAGCCATTAAAATTGCAAAATATGGTATGGATTCTGTAATATTTATAAGTGATGATATTCTTCTTGAAAAATTAAGAAAAATGTATAGCAATAAATTTAAATTGCCATATACTGAAATTTCAGCAAAAGAAGAAGATTCAAGAGCCAATAGAATTACAGCATATTTAAACTTAGTAAAAAAGATAGCAGAAAAAAAATTGGATGATTTAATAGAATCTTCTAAAGAGGTAACTAAGTATTTTGAAATGTTACCAAACACAGCTATATTAAAAAAAGAATTTACAGACTTTACTAGTAAAATTACCGATACCACAGAAATTAAAAACTGGTTAAAAGAAAATTTAGAATTAGGTGATATTAATGTAAATATCATGACAAAGTTAGATAAAGACAACTACATTAAAAATGAAAAATTACCGGTAGAATATAATGATGCACATGCAGCATTAAGAGGTTTTGCAAATAGTGATTTGGAGTCGTCTATGGTGTTTTCAGCAGGAATGAATCCAAGATTATTTAGTTATATTGAGCAGTTTCCTGATTTTTTCCCAGATGAGAATGGATATATTAAAAAGAAAATAATTTTAAAAGTTAGTGATTATCGTTCCGCATTAATTCAAGGAAAAATTTTAGCTAAAAAAGGAGTTTGGGTTTCTGAATACCGTATAGAATCTGGTTTAAATTGTGGAGGGCATGCCTTTGCTACAGATGGGTTTTTATTAGGCCCAATATTAGAAGAATTTAAAAATAACAAACAAGAATTAATAGACTCGGTAACCAGTTTATTAAACCCAGCTTTAGAAAACAGTGGGCGTATAGTACCTAAAAACACATTGCCATTAAAAATTACAGCACAGGGAGGTGTAGGTACAGCAGAGGAACATGATTTTTTATTAGATTATTATAATATTGATTCTATAGGTTGGGGAACACCATTTTTATTAGTTCCGGAAGCTACAAATGTTGATAAAGCTACCTTAAAACAATTAACTGCAGCACGTGAAGACGATTTGTTTTTAAGCGATGCTTCGCCGTTAGGAGTGCCCTTTAATAATATTAGAAACAGTAGCAAGCATTTAGAAAAGGAAGCTGCTTTAAGAGCAGGTAAACCTGGTAGTCCTTGTCCAAAAAAATTCTTGGCATTAACACCAACGGATGACGGAAAAACTATTTGTACTGCATCAAGAAAATATCAAAATGCAAAAATGCAAGAGTTAGATGCTCAAAAAGCAAATATAACTGAAGCAGAATATACCAAAAAAAATAAAGCATTAACAGCAAAAGAATGCTTGTGTATAGGTTTAAGTACATCAGTAATGCATTTAAATAATATGGATAGAAAAGTAGAAGGAGATGCCGTATCCATTTGCCCAGGACCTAATTTAGCGTATTATTCAAAAACAGTTTCTTTACAAGAAATGGTAGGCCATATTTATGGTAAAAACAATATTATGGAACGTACGGATCGCCCTAATTTTTTTGTAAAAGAATTAGATTTGTACTTAGATTATTTGCAAAACAAATTAGAAGACTCTAAAGAAGATTGGAATAAAAAACAAGAACGTTATTTTACCAAGTTTATTAAAAATATGGAGTTGGGTATAACGTATTATAATGAATTGTTTGAGGAAGTAGAAAATACTTTTATAACAACTAAAACAACTATTTTAGAGCAGTTTAAAAAAGGAGAAAAATCGTTAAGCGCTATTCATTTAAAACTTGAAAAAATAAAACAATTACATGTAGTGTAATTATTTTATAAAACATCAAACTAAAAACCCCATCTAGTCAAGTGGGGTTTTTGGTTTTTTAAAAATGTGTAAGAGTAAGAAAAGCACTTTCTAGATAATTAAATTGGTATAACTCGTTATTTAATGTAACAAATCAATGTTTTTTATAGTAACATTTTCTTTTGTTTGTATTTCTTTAGCAAATTTCTCAATGTTTTTTTCTCTAAAATCAAGCATTAGTTTTTCTTTAAATGGAGCAACCGTAAAATGAACAGGACATGGGTTAATGTCACTACACTGTTTTAACCCCAAAAAGCAAGCGCTAAAAGCAGCAGTGCCGTCAATACAATTAATAATATCAAAAATAGTATTGCGTTTGTCTTTTTTACTTAAAAAAAAACCGCCATTAGGGCCTTTTAAAGATGAAATTAAATGACGTTTACTTAGTTTTTGTAATAATTTAGCTAAAAAAGGTTGAGGTACCTCCAACTCTTCAGCAATAGCTTTTGCTCCTAATTTATTGTTTTCATCACCGTATAAGGCTAAATATAGCACGGATCGTATGGCGTATTGGCAAGCGTTGGATAACATAATTTATTTTTAAAATATATTCAAAGATAATAAAAAAACTAAATGTAGTTGTTGGGTATTAAAAAAATAATCCATTAAAAAAAAGATGTTTTTTTGTGAATCTTTAATAAAATGACTATGTTTATAAATAATTATGTAACAAATGTTACAATAATGCGAGGTAAATTGATTTAAGTTTATCAAAATTAAATAACTAACCATAAACAATATTAACAATGAGTACATATCAAGTATTAATTATTGGAGGAGGTACAGGTGGTATTATGACCGCTACTCAGCTTTTAAAAAAAAATAGTAATTTAAAAATAGCAATTATTGAACCTGCAAAAATGCATTATTATCAACCAGCTTGGACATTAGTTGGTGGTGGTGCGTATGATTTTGATAAAACAGGGAAACCCATGTCAGAAGTAATGCCAAAAAACGTTACTTGGATTAAGGATTACGCTACTAATTTTAATGCAGATAGTAATACCGTTGGTACAAAAGAAAATGGAGATATTGCGTATGATTATTTAATTGTATCACCAGGTTTAGTAATGGCGCCTGAAATGATTGAAGGGTTAACCGAAGCATTAGATAAAGGAGTAGTATGTAGTAATTATACCGACTCTAAACACACTTGGGAAGTTTTAAAGAACTTTAAAGGAGGTAATGCTGTATTTACACAGCCAACTACGCCTATTAAGTGTGGTGGAGCTCCACAAAAAATAGCTTATTTAGCAGCAGATTATATCAAAAAAAATGGTTTAGCAGATAAATCTAACGTTATTTTTGCAACTCCAGGTTCTGTTATTTTTGGAGTAAAACCAATTAAAGAAACCTTAATGAAGGTTATTGGTCGTTACGGAATTCATTTTAAACCTTTTTATGCACCGTTTAAAATAGATGCCGATAAGCAAATTATTTATTTCAGACATACAAACGAAGCAGAAAATCAATGTATTATTAATGAAGATGATAGCGCTATTGCTGAAAAATCTACAGGTGATGCAATTATAGAAATGCCCTTTGATATGCTGCATTTAGCGCCGCCACAAGCAGCCCCTAAGTTTATACGTGAGTCTAACTTAGTAAATGATGCAGGTTGGTTAAATGTAGATCATAACACCTTACAGCATAACACTTATAAAAATATTTTTGGTTTAGGAGATGTAGCCGCATTGCCAACTGCAAAAACTGGTGCAGCAATACGTAAACAAGCACCCGTTGTAGTTGATAATATATTACAATTAATGGACAATGATAAAATAGGTACAATGTCATATAACGGATACTCTTCATGTCCATTAGTAACAGGTTACGGTAAAATGGTATTGGCAGAGTTTGATTACAAAGGTAATTTCACACCAGACCCTAAATTAAAAAGATTATTAATTTCTGACTCTTCAAAAGAACATTGGAGGTTGTGGATGCTTAAAAAATTCATGTTACCTTATTTATATTGGAACAAAATGATGAAAGGTGAAGATGTATAACACACTTTTATAAAGTTAAAAAAAAGTCGATGGAGTTTTACTTTATTGGCTTTTTAAGTTTTACACCGTTTTTTTTTTTTTGTTTGCACGTTAAAATTTCATAGCTTTATATTTATATAATTGTATATTGTATTTTAAAATATCAAATATACTTAACTTTTTATTAACTTAAGTACTTCTTTAGCAATTATTTTTGCCGAATTTTCAACAGCTTGTTTTTTTATGTTTTCCGACAGTTTTTTACATTTTACTCTTTTTTTTTTTTTTGGTTAGCACGCTAAAATAGCATAGCTTTATAATGAGCTTATTTATTTATTTATCCCAAAAAAGAATATGTTTATAAAGATAGTGTCCCCTCAAAATCGCTATCTTTTTTATTTTAATGATAAATATCATTTTACCCTAAATTTTATTTTATTAATTTAGCATTTTAAAATCAAAAAAAATGATAGCACAAAATATAGCACTGTACAACCACAATAATGGAGTATATATGATAGCCTTTTTTGGGCTAGTCTGTTTAGGATTAGTAGTAATGTTGGTTATGTTTATGATGGGCGGTAAAAAGAAAGAACAAGAGTAAATAGTATTCTTGTTATAAAAAAGAAAACCTTACTTCTTTACAATAAAAAAGCACTCTTGTTAAAGGGTGCTTTTGTTGTTGTAATAGTTATGATTGTAACAAATGTAACACACTGTTGTATCAAAAGTTACTTAATAATACTATTTAGTGTTTTATATTTGTTATCATCAAATTCATGTAAAATTACAGTAAAATGGCAAAAATAGTAGTATTAGGAGCGGGTATTTCAGGGCATACCGCAGTATCTTATTTAAGAAAAAATTTATCTGCAGCACATCAAGTTGTTGTGGTTTCGCCCAATAGTAATTACCAATGGGTGCCTTCTAATATTTGGGTAGGTATTGGACGTATGAAAGCAGAACAATGTATTTTTCCATTAGCGCCACTCTATAAAAAGAAAAATATTAATTATATACAAGCAAGAGTAACTACGTTTCATCCAGAAGGCGATTCCGAAATAAATAAAGGTTTTATTGAAGCAGAATATGTTACAGGAAGTCAAAAAGGAGAAACAGTAAAGGTTGATTATGATTATTTAATTAATGCTACAGGTCCAAAATTAAACTTTGCAGCTACTGAAGGTTTAAAACCTGGTACATGCGGTACAACATCCGTTTGCACCTATGATCATGCGCAACATGCTTGGAAAGATTTAAAAGTGCAAATTGATAGAATGAAAAATGGTGAGCATGTAAAAATATTAATTGGTACAGGTCATGCAAAATCTACTTGTCAAGGAGCTGCCTTTGAGTACATCATGAATGTAGAGCAAGAGTTAAACCGCCATAATGTAAGAGACAAAGCTACAGTAACATGGATTTCTAATGAATATGAAGTAGGTGATTTTGGTATGGACGGACTTACTATTAAAATGGGAGGGAAACTAACTCCTTCAAAGGACTTAATAGAAATGGTTTTTGCTGATAGAGATATAAAAATTATTAAAAGAGCAGGTGTAAATAAAATTGAAGAAGGAAAAGCACATTATGAAACTTTAGATGGTAAGCATCATATAGAAAAATTTGATTTAGCAATGTTAATTCCTGCGTTTTCAGGTCATGGGTTTACAGCTTTTGATAAAAATGGAGGTGATATTACTGAAAAATTATTTAGAGGCTTCATGGTAGTTGATGCCGATTATACTCCAAGACCTTACGAAGAATGGACCGTTCAAGATTGGCCAGAAACATATCAAAATCCATCCTATAAAAATATTTTCGCACCAGGTATAGCCTTTGCACCACCACATGCAATTTCAAAACCAAGAGTAAGCACAAACGGAACACCAATATCTCCAACACCGCCACGTACAGGAATGCCATCAGGTATCTCGGCAAAATTAGTAGCCGATAATATTGTGCACATGATAAAACATAAAACAGAAGAGATACATCATTTAGGTTCTATGGGAAATATGGGAGCAGCTTGTATTGCATCAACAGGGTTCGGAATGCTAAAAGGTAGAGGTGTTACAATAACCACAAACCCTATTGTACCAGATTATGTGAAATATCCTGAAACAGGTAGAATCAATTCAAAAACTATTGGCGATTTAGGTTTAGCAGGTCATTGGGTAAAATTAGCACTACATTATGCCTTTTTGTACAAAGCTAAAATGAAACCTTTTTGGTGGTTAATACCAGAATAAATAAAAAATCAATAACAATTTAGTGAGTTTTGCAAAATGGATGCATTCCTCATAATTTAAAAATGAATAAGATGGCAAAAAAAATATCACAATTTCAAAAAACGTGGATAATGAGAAATCCAATAGTACAAATTTTTAAATTTATTTGGTTAAACTATAAAATACTAAATGTAGTAGCAATGGGTCATGGAGGTACAAGAGGAAAATAATTGACACATAACTCATATTAATACAATGAAAAAGCACACTTTAATAAGGGTGCTTTTTCATTGTAACAAATGTAACATGTAGTTGTATCAAAAGTTACTGTAAATACTAAATTACCCCATTATCTTTGCCTAAAAATAACACCTATGAATTATAAATTAATCATACCCTTACTATTTGCTTCCTTTTTAAGCAATGCACAATCCACCACTCCTATTACTAAAAAAGAAGTATTGGCTAAGGTTCAAAAAAATAACCACACCATTAAAATAGCACAACAAAATGTGTTAATGGCTAAAGGAGATTATAATCAAACTAACGCTGTTTTATTGCCTAATATAACCTTTTCGCATACAGGTATAACCACCACCAACCCCTTAATGGCTTTTGGGTCTAAATTAAATCAAGAAATATTAAGTGCTGCGGATTTTAATCCAGCGTTATTAAATAACCCTGATCAAGTACAAAATTTTGCAACTAAAATAGAAGTACAACAACCACTTTTAAATTTTGATGGTTTATATCAACGTAAAGCAGCAAAATTAAAATGGGATGCAACACAATTACAAGCAACCCGTACGCAAGACTATATGTTACTTGAAGTAGAAAAAGCATATATGCAATTGCAGTTAGCTTATAAAACTGTAGTTGTTTTGGAGCAAGCAGAAAAAACAGCTTTAGAAAACAAGCGTTTAGCTAACAATGCATTAAAGCAAGGATACTTACAAAAAGCAGATGTATTAGCCGTAGATGTACGTGTTTTAGAAATTCAAAATCAATTGCAAACTGGAAAAAGTAATATTGAAAATGCATCAAACTATTTATCAATCTTAATGAATGAAGATGTTTCTCAAATTTTAAAACCTACAGATGAATTAACGGCAACGATTACAACATTTAAAGCAGCCTCCGTTTCTGAAAATAGAGCAGATATACAAGCTATGAATTTAGCAAGTGAAGCTTATCAAAAAATGCATAAAGCAAATAAAATGGCTTTTTTACCACGTTTAAATGCTTTTGGAAGTTATGAGTTATATGACAATCATATTTTTCAAGGTAGAGCTAATGGTTATTTAGTAGGCGCACAATTAAGTTGGAAATTATTAGAAGGTTCAAAACGTTTTGGTAAAAAAGCAAAAAGTCAAGCCGAGTATGATAAATCTCTTTTGCAAAAAGAACAATATGTAGCACAAAGTAATTTAGAACTTTATAAGGCAAGCCGTATGTTTAAAGATGCAAAAAGTAATTTAAAACTAAGTGAATTGGCATTAAAACAATCTAAAGAAGTATTACGCACACGTACCAATCGTTTTCAACAAGGTTTAGAAAAAACAACCGATTTATTGTTGGCAGAAACACAATACTCTCAAAAACAATTAGCGTATTACGCTACTGTTTTTAAACATAATTTTGCAGGAGCATATATGCAATTTTTAATGTCAGATCAATAAAATTAGAACACAAAAAATAATTCAAAAAAAAAGATAAACACTACATATTATGAAACATTTATATTCAATTTTATTACTTTCTGCAACATTTGCTTTTACCAGTTGTGGTAAAAAAGAAACAAAAGCAGTAGTAAATAATACACCTGCAATAGCAGTAACATTAAGTACTAATACTACTAAAAATAATAGTCCATTTTTAACAGCAAGTGGTAAAATTGAAGCTAAAAATTCTGCAAATTTAAGCACACGTATGATGGGGTATGTAACTAAAATACATACTAAAGTAGGGGCAAAAGTAAGAAAAGGACAATTATTATTAAGTATTAATAATGCTGATTTAGTTGCGAAAAGAGCACAAATAAATGCCCGTATTACAGAGGCAAATGCGGCATTTAGTAATGCTAAAAAAGATTTTAGTCGTTTAACAGCTTTATTTAATGATAGCAGTGCTTCTCAAAAAGAATTAGATGATATTACAGCACATTACAATATGGCAAAAGCACGTTTAGAAGGTGCTAAACAAATGAAAAATGAAATAAATGCACAATTTTCTTACGCAAATATTAGAGCGCCTTTTAACGGTGTGGTAACTAATAAATTTATTAATACGGGTGATATGGCAAACCCAGGTATGCCATTATTAGAAGTAGAATCACCAGGTAGTTTTCAAGTAACTACAATGATTCCTGAAAATGAAATTTCTCAAATTAAATCAGGAATAAAAGTAAACGTATTGGTAAAATCTTTAAACAAAACACTTACAGGTGTGGTTACGGAGGTGAGTGCTTCTGCAAAAAATACGGGTGGTCAATATTTAGTAAAAATAGCATTAGATAAAACGGATGAGAAAATATTATCAGGTATGTTTACTGCTGTTCAATTTCCTATTGAAAAAACTAAAAATACTCCAAAAAGTGTTTTAATTGATACGAATGCATTAGTACGTCAAGGGCAATTAACAGGAGTTTATACAGTAAGCACAAGTAATACCGCATTGTTGCGCTGGTTGCGTTTAGGTAGGGTTTATGGTGATAAAGTAGAAGTGTTGTCAGGTTTAAATGCCAATGAAAAATACATTGTAACTGCAAAAAGTAAATTGTATAATGGAGCAAAAATTGCAATACAATAGTTAAAATTTAAAATGCGTTAGGGGTGGTCCCGAAATTTCGAGAGTATCCTTTTTACGTCAGTTCGAGTAATTTTGTGAGGAACGAAACAAAATTGTATTAAGAACACTAAAAAAAGATATAGCGTTCTGATAGTTATCGGGAGCCCGCTCAAATAATAAAAGATAAAATTA
>CAZSQD010000049.1:0-11977 GCA_964608925.1 uncultured Kordia sp. | reverse complement strand
CCTCCTGTTCTACATCATCAAAAATATCTACAAAGCGCTGTACTTGTTCTTTATTGGCACAAGCAATATAGTTAGTGTATCCATTTTGCGTGTTTTTTTGTAAATTTTCAATTAATAAATCAAATTGTTTATTGAAAGATGGTTGTGGTTTGGTTGCAAATTGAATGTTTTTTGTTTCGGATGAATGATATCCCGAGTTGTGTAGTTCGGCAATATTAAATTGTTGTAATTGGTTGTGTAATAATGTCGAATCACAAAATAAATCAAAAGGTTTTCCTAATTGTATAGCGGTATCTAATTTATCAAAAGCAACTTCAGATTTTGAAAATAAGGTATCAATTACGCCTAAAAATAATTCTTTATTTTTAATAAATATGGAGGTTTTTTCAGAGATGTATTTTAGGAAACTGATTCGTTTTTCTTGAATCATTTTATCCGCTACATTTGGGATAATGCTAATTTTTTTCAATTGCTCTAAAGAGAGTTGCGTAGCCACATCAAACGTACGAATGCTATCTACATCATTACCAAAAAACTCAATACGATAGGGTTCATTGTTTGAAAACGAAAACACATCTAAAATACCACCACGTACTGAAAATTCTCCAGGTTCGGTCACAAAATCAACGCGTTTAAAATGGTATTCAAACAGCACTTCATTAATAAACTCAATAGATAAATTATCATTTACGGTAATCTTTAATGTATTCTTGTTAAGATCAGTTTTAGTAACTACTTTTTCAAATAATGCAGTTGGGTACGTAACAATAATAGCTGGTTTTTTACGAGAATTGATGCGGTTTAAAACTTCTGCTCGTAACAATACATTCGCATTGTCCGTTTCGTCTATTTGATAAGGGCGCCTGTAACTACCTGGGTAAAAAAGCACCTCTTTTTCACTTAATAATAATTCCAAATCATTTAAGTAAAAGGCAGCCTCTTCTTTATCATTTGCTATTAATAATATGGGATTATCTGAATTTTTAAATATTGAAGTGATTACAAAAGACAAGGATGACCCTACTAAATTAGAAACTTTTAATTCTGACTTAGGGCTATTTAATGCTTTGGTAAGCTGTTTGATTTGAATTAATTTTTCAAACGTTGCTAAAAGGTTTGTTGTGCTCAAATGATAAAATATGATATAAAATACGAAGATAGTTTATTTTTAAAAGGATGAAAAAAATATCTATAAAATAGTGTATCTTTGTGCAAAATTAAAATTATTATAATGTCAATTAAAGATTTATACTCAAGCGGATTTATAGGGAGAAATACAGGTCATTTTGCAGCAATAGTAAGTGTTGCTTTAAGTGACGGTAAAATTACAGATGAAGAAAAAGAATTTTTAGATCGTTTAGCAAGAAAATTATCTATTTCAGAACCTGAATATATTAAAATTTTAGAAGAACCTACAGGATATGCAATTAACCCACCAACAACATATAACCGTAGGTTAGAGCGTTTGTTTGATTTGGCACGTATTGTTTATGCTGATTTAGAATGTACGGAAAAACAAGTACACATGTTAACACGTATTGCAATTGGTTTAGGTTTTGCTCCTGCTAATGCAAAGTATATTGTTGATAAAGCATTAACATTAATATCTGAAGGAGTTACTGATGTAGATGATTTTAGCGAAGAAATTAAAAATATAAATAGATAAAATTCTTAATTTATTAAACATAAAAAAAGCTCCGTTACAAATTTTGTAACGGAGATTTTAGTTTTATAAAATATTAAGATAATTTTAGAATAAACGATAATTAAAATTAAAGCTGTATTTTTATAACTATGAAATTAAACGAAACGTTTTGGGATAACCGCTACCAAAATAAAAATACAGGTTGGGATTTAGGCAAAGTATCTACTCCTTTAAAAACTTATTTTGACCAACTTCTAGATAAGAACCTCAAAATTTTAATACCAGGAGGTGGTAATAGTTATGAAGCAGCCTATTTGCATAACTTAGGTTTTACCAATGTATTTGTGGTAGATTTATCAGCAACAGCTTTAGATAATATTAAAAAAAGAATTCCGAGTTTTCCTAAAAAACATTTGATACACGGCAATTACTTTGATTTAGAAGAACAGTTTGATGTACAAATAGAACAAACCTTCTTTTGTGCCATAAATCCAACATTGCGTTCTAAATATGTGCAAAGAGCACATCAATTATTAAAAGAAAATGGCAAAATTGTAGGTGTTATGCTTGATGCGCCTTTGTATGAAGATCATCCGCCATTTGGAGGTAGTCAAGCTGAATATAGAAGCCACTTTAAAACTTATTTTGATATTCAAATTATGGAAAACTGTTACAATTCGGTTGGAGATAGGTTAGGGAGAGAATTATTTGTAAAAATGAAAAAAAAGTAAAATGATTTCAAAAGCATTAGAAACTTATTTTCCAAAACTTTCAGAAATGAAAGAATTGAAAAATAAATTAACTGAAATTAGTAGTATCCATACTTTTGAGAAGGACACTGTTTTACTCAAAGAAGGTGGGTATATTAAAGTGATACCCTTAATATTATCAGGATTAATAAAGGTGTTTAAAGAAGAGCCTATAAATGGAAATGAAGTGCTATTGTATTACATAAAACCAGGAGAAAGTTGCGTAATGTCAGTTACGGCATTGGTAAAAAATGAAGTGAGCAAAGTAAAAGTAATTGTAGAGGAAACGGTAGAAATGGTGGTTATCCCTGCTGATAAAGCTCTTGAAATAGCAAAACAATACCCTAAATGGAACGAGTTTATATATGATTTGTTTAACTTAAAATTTGAAGAGTTATTACACGTAATTGAAATACTTACGTTTTCTAACAAAGATACCCGCTTATTAGAGTATTTAAAAAAAGAAGCCCGCTTAAAAAGTACTTTAAAACTACAAGTTACACATCAAAAAATAGCGTATGATTTAGGTTCATCAAGAGAGGTGATTTCTCGTTTGTTAAAAAAATTAGAAACTAACGGGTTGTTAAAATTGCGACATGGTGTAGTTGAAGTTATTTCGGAATAATGTGATCTATCTAAAATCTAATCTTTAAAATTGCTCAAAATTTTAGTTGTAACAATGGTCACAAAATAACCTACAAACACATCATATCTTTGTTATAGAAAATAGAAATACTAACATTTTAAAAATTAAGAATTATGAAAAAAAATATGGGAGGATCCGATAAAGGAATCCGATTTGCAGTTGCTGCTATTTTAGTAGCCCTAAGTTATTTTAATGTAATAGGTGGTACTTTAGCAACAGTAGCTTATGTTGTGGCAGCAGTTTTTGCATTAACAAGTTTTGTGAGTTTTTGTCCTTTATATACATTATTAGGAGCCAATACTTGTAAAATGAAATAGATTTTTACTCCAAATTAAAATCAGAAATACGACAAAAACTCTTGGTTTATGTCGTATTTTTATTTTTAAAAATAACTGTAATGATTGCAAGTATAAAAAATACCGACATTTACCTAATAGATCAAATTTTAAAAGAACGTTTTCAAAAAGATGCTATTATTTTAGATGCAGGTTGTGGTAACGGTAGAAACTTAACTTGGTTTTAT
Organism: uncultured Kordia sp.; assembly: GCA_964608925.1. Taxonomy (GTDB): domain Bacteria; phylum Bacteroidota; class Bacteroidia; order Flavobacteriales; family Flavobacteriaceae. The sequence goes on along the minus strand of CAZSQD010000049.1, from coordinate 8,414 downwards.
AAAAATAATTACCCCATTTTTGGTATAGATGTAGCTGCTGATAAAATAGCTGTAGTAAAAGAAAATTATCCCAATCAAAAAGAAAACTTTACGACTGCATCATTAGAAAAATTATCCTTTAAAAATAATAAATTTGATGTTGTTATTTGCAATGCCGTATTACATTTTGCTAAAAATGAACAGCAGTTTCAACAAATGTTTGCGGAGTTATTTAGAGTATTAAACCCTAACGGAATCTTTTTTATCCGAATGACCTCTAATATTGGGATAGAAAATAAAGTTCAATTAATTACAAATGGAGTATATCAAATCCCAGACGGCAGTACTCGATTTTTATTGACCACACAAATTTTAGAAAACTTAAAAAAGAAGCACCCATTTTCTTTTATAGAGCCGTTAAAAACTGTTAATGTAAATAACTTGCGTTGTATGACAACATTGGTACTTCGTAAATTATAGTAAGAAGTAAATTAACTTGTTAGGGTTGTAAAGTTTAACAGGAAAATTGGCTGTTATTCCAAGGATTATCGTCTTCGTTTTTTCTTGTGTTTTTTATTTTTTTGAGAAGAAGATTGATTTTTACCCTCTTTTTTATCCTTAAAAATACTCGTAAATTCCTTTTTCTCTGTTTTTTTAGGGCTTTCGTTTTTAGATTTCGAAAAGTGCTTTGGTTTGTTTTCGTGTTTTAAATCCTCTTTTTTAGGTAGTAAACGATCAATTAAATCTTGACGACCAACTTTTAATAATGACTTTTTAATCCACGCAAAATTTTCTTTCTTATACCAAAAAAAGAAACGATGTTGATCATCACGTTCTTGTTTGGTTTTTGGAGTTTTCATTTTTTGTAGCGTGTATGGATGATAACCACTGTAGTAAATTACAGTAGCCACCGTCATAGGAGTTGGCGTAAACCCTTGTACTTGCTCTAATTGAAACCCCATATCTTTAGTTTCGGCAGCTAAATTTGCCATATCTTCCAATTCACTTGCGGGGTGGCTGGAGATAAAATAAGGAATGAGTTGTAGGTTTAATTTTTTCTTTAAATTAATTTTATCAAACAATTTTTTAAACTGATGAAAGTTTGAAAAAGAAGGTTTTCGCATTAGTTTTAAAACAGGATCAGAAGTATGTTCAGGAGCAACTTTTAAACGTCCCGAAACGTGTTTGGTTAGCACTTCCTCTGTATATTCTTCTAATTCTTTGGGGCACGCATTTTTATTAAATTCGGGCACCAACATATCATATCTAATACCACTACCAATAAAAGATTTTTTTATCTTCGGGTGCTTATCTACCGCCTTATAAATTTCGGTTAGCGGTTTATGTGACGTATCTAAATTACTACAAATAACAGGGTTTATACAGCTTGGTGCCACACATTTATCGCAAATGGCTTGTATTTTCCCTTTCATTTGGTACATATTTGCACTTGGTCCGCCAATATCTGATAAATAACCTTTAAAATCGGGCATATTAGCCACTTCATCTACTTCTTTTAAAATAGATTCCTTACTTCTGCTAGCAATAAATTTTCCTTGATGGGCGGATATGGTACAAAAGCTACAGCCTCCAAAACATCCACGATGAATATTGATGGAAAACTTAATCATTTCAAATGCACTTATAGGTCCACGTTTGTTATATTTAGGATGTGGTAAACGAGTATATAGCAAATCAAAAGAACCATCAATTTCCTTTTCGGTCATTGTAGGATACGGCGGATTGATTACTAATCTATTCTCGCCAACCTCTTGAATAATCCGATTACCGTAGGTTTTATTACTCTCTTGCTCAATCACTTTAAAGTTAGCCGCAAAAGTTTTTTTATCTGCTAAACACGCTTCATGTGAAGAAATACTTACATCTTTCCAATTTTTATTTTTCTGTAAATTATCAGATTTATCTTGTAAATATGCCGTTTGCTTTAAGGTTTTTAAGGAGCTAAACGGTACGCCTTTTTTCAATAAAGCAATCAAATCTCGTAAAGGTTGCTCTCCCATACCATACACCAATAAATCGGCTCCTGATGAGGTTAAAATATCTGGGGACAGTTTGTCACTCCAGTAATCATAATGAGTTACCCTACGTAAGGATGCTTCAATACCTCCAATAATAATTGGGGTATCAGGAAATTTTTCCTTTAAAATTTTACTATAAATGGATGTCGCATAATCAGGACGTAAACCTTTATCGCCATTTGGGGTGTAGGCATCTTTATCACGTTGCTTTTTACTGGCGGTGTAATTACTAACCATACTATCCATTACTCCAGCAGTAACTGCAAAAAATAATTTGGGCGTTCCTAATTTAATAAAATCTTGTAAATTATCAGTGACGGATGGTTGGGGTACAATGGCAATACGTAAGCCACAATCTTCAATAATACGTCCAATAACGGCAGGACCAAATGAAGGGTGATCTACATAGGCATCACCGCTAAAAAGGATGACATCTAATTCATCCCATCCGCGTATTTTTACTTCTTTGTTTGTTGTTGGTAACCAGTCCGATAACCTATGCCCATTCATCATTTTGCAAAAATACGGTTTTTAAAATGGATGCTTTTATAAAATGAAATTATTCACAATAAACTTCTTCGCATGTGTTTTTTAATTATCAACCCGCTATCTAAAGACTTTCTACAAAATCTAAAAATACTTTTTTATGCAATTCTAAATCCATATTTGGCGAAAGTGCTACCCGAGCAATATAATCTTTATCACCTTCTTTAGTGGTGCCTTGAGTAGAAGTTGCAGGAATGGTCCAATAGCAACCGTTCAATTGTCCGTAACTAACACAATATTTACTTTCATTAGGTATTTTGGTAATCATCAAATCAATTAACTTTAAGTTTATAGCTCTTTTGTAATTTTCTCTTTCGACATCGGTGTTTCCTTTTGTAGGTAAATCTAAAGAAAAAACAGATGGGGTAAACCCTTCATTTGCTAGTTCTTCTGATACAAAATTGATTTTTGCAGTAGGTAAAACATCTTGAATAAAATTTACAAATTCACGCGTGTTTTGATACGCATCTTGAATTCGTTGCTTCATAGTAGGTAATTGTTTTGCTAATATTTCTAATTGCAAATGAGTTGCTTCATTATCGCAAATTTTTAAGTGTAAGTCTATATTTTCTATTAAAGCATTGGTTTTAGTATTACCTATGCAGTAGCCAGCAGTACATTTTCCGCCACTCGGGAATTTAGAACCGCTGGAAAATGAAATGGTTTTAACGGTTGACAGCATGTCATTATCGCCCAAAAAATGCACATTAGGACAAAAAGTTTGATCTAATATAAAAACAGGGACTATAGCAATTTCACCAGTAATAGTTTTACGTGTTGTACTTAATACATTTTTTAATTGAATTAAATCAGGGACTTCAACTCGTGGGTTTGTAGGTATTTCAGCAATAATATACGGCACTGCATCTGCGGCAGCAATTTCAGTTAAAACCGTATCAATACTTTGTACCATATCATTACCACCATCAACAGGTAAATCTACCACTTCAATATTGTCAAGGCAAGCAGCAACACGTCTTGCTTGGTCATTTGTACCGCCATAACAATTGGGAGGTACTACAATTTTTATGGCCTTTCCTTTGTGGTTTTCTAATGCGTAATGTACCAACCCCATTAAAATTGCATATTGTATAGAGAGTCCGCTTGACGCTACAAGTGCTTTGGTATTAGTATTGGTTATTTTTTGGATTGATTTTACCACCTTTTTTTCATCAGCATCACGGTTGTTATTTTTAAAAACTACAGCTGATTGTGTTATTAAACTTTGTAATGCCGTTAAGCAATTTGCAGGGGTCATCGCAATGGTTTCACGTCTTCTTACGTGCTGAATATCAGAAATATAATGGTTGTTTTGTTCGCCATTAATTAATAAGATACTTCCAATATTGATATGAGTATTGATAAAAAAGTCAATAGTTGGGTGCAATTCAAAATTACAAATGTCTTCTTGTGCCGAAATGAAGATGGTACTGCCGTTAAAAGAAGAAACTTCATTGATGTGATTAATTGGTTTGAGTTCATATTGATATCCATAAACTTGTTTTAAGACATCGGAATCAAAAACAGAAGGTAAATCGCCTTTATAAACAATTTGTGTGTTTTTATTTTCTAATAAATTAGTTCTTAAAATGGCCAAAATAGGAACCGTTTTAGAAGAGAAACTAATGCTGTTTGCTGGTTGTAAGTTGTGTGTTTTTGCAATCCCCCATTCCAATATACAAGATAATGGATGCCCTAACCGAATATAATCATAAGCGGTAGGTAGCTTATTAAGTGCTAATGCATCTGAAATATTCTTATTAAATAACGTTTCAAGCTGTTCTAAAAATTGTGTTTTCGCTAATTTTTCATCATAAATATCTAACCGATGTGTGGTGGTTTGTAACCAACCTGTTGGCATATTTTCTAATACATTTTTAATATAACGGAGCATCTTATTGTTGTTCATAGCTTTTACCTTTAATGAGAAAGTGCAAATATAAATGAATAAGATTTGTTTTGAAAGTGTTACTGTGCATTTAGAATTTTAATTGGTATAAAATTCTAAATTATCTTTTTCAATCAAAAAACAATTAATATTTCCATACCTAAACTGTAAGCTGTACATTTAGGGTTCGACTACAAAAAAATCAAAATACAATTATGGCAAAAACCTATTACGACCCAGCAGATTTAAGAAAATTTGGTAAAATTACCGAGTGGAATGAAGAATTAGGAACTAAATTCTTTGACTATTACGGTAAAGTTTTTGAAGATGGCGCGTTATCGGCTCGTGAAAAAACGTTAATAGCTTTAGCTGTTTCGCATACTGAGCAATGCCCGTATTGTATTGATGCCTATACTAAAGATAGTTTACAGCGCGGTATTACCAAAGAAGAAATGATGGAAGCGGTACACGTAGGAGCGGCTATAAAAAGTGGTGCAACCTTAGTACACAGTGTTCAAATGATGAACAAACACGATAAATTATCAATGTAAGCAGACTGTTAATTTTACGCAGTAAAATTTTTACAGGTCGCTTACCTCAACGCAGGTTGGAGTCTCGTAATTAAAAAGGATAATTTTGAAATATAAACGAAACTTTTTAATCACGGGGAGGTAGCTTAATATAAAATACACCACTGTTTTCTCTCTTTGTGAGAAGGGGGAGGTGAATAATAAGAATAAAATATGGTAACAACCAAATCACTACATAAATTAGAAAACGATTTAGCCAATCCTAAAAACCAACTTAAAATACTGTCAAATGGTATTTTTGCTGATGGTGAGCTACCAACGTTTGCTAATAAAATATCAGAAAGCAATCAGTTTCCATTAAAGGTAAAAAAGTTAGAAATTTTGCAAATAAATGTAGGCTATATGTGCAATCAAGTATGTGCGCATTGCCATGTAGACGCAGGACCTGATCGGAAAGAAATAATGACTCGTGAAACGATGCAGCAATGTTTGGATGTTATTCAAAAAACAGGAGCGCATACGTTAGATTTAACGGGAGGCGCTCCAGAAATGAATCCTAATTTCAGATGGTTTGTAGCAGAAGCTTCAAAAGTAGGAATTAAAGATTTTATTGTACGTTCTAATTTAACCATAATCAGAGCCAATAAAAAACACTATGATTTGCCAGAATTTTTCAAAAAACACAACGTGCACGTAGTATCATCAATGCCACATTATACTCGTGGTAAAATCGATAAACAACGTGGCGAAGGTGTTTTTGATCAATCTATAAAAGCCCTACAAACTTTAAATGATGTAGGCTACGGAATGCCAGATAGTAATTTAAAATTAGATTTAGTTTACAACCCTTCAGGCGCATTTTTACCAACCAATCAAGAAGCCTTAGAATCCGATTTTAAAAAAGCATTGCTGGAAGATTTTAACATTCAATTTCACAGCCTTTTTGCGATTACCAATTTACCAATTAGTCGGTTTTTAGACTACCTGATTACTTCAGATAATTATGAAGATTATATGTACGCTTTGGTAGAGGCTTATAACCCTGAAGCCGTTAAAAACGTAATGTGCACTAATACTTTATCCGTAAGTTGGGATGGTTATTTATACGATTGTGACTTTAACCAGATGCTAAATTTAAAAGTGGCATCAAATGTGCAACATATTAGTGAATATAATGAAGAGCTGTTACACGGTCGTACTATTTTGATCAATCAACATTGTTATGGTTGCACCGCAGGAGCAGGAAGCAGTTGCCAAGGTACGGTTGCTGATTAAGTTGTAGGATGACAGTCAAATAAATAATGATTAGTTAATTTTAACAAAAAAGAAGTGCCACTGTTCCTTCTCCTTGAGGAAAGGTTAGGACAAAATAAAAATAAAAATGAAAAAAATAACATACATAATAGCATTAATTATCAGTTTACAGGGGTTTGCGCAAGAAACACCCTTTACAAAAATGATAGATACCACTTTGAGGCAAACTGTACCCTATATAAAAGTAGATGAACTCAAAGCAAAATATACCGATTATGTAATTTTAGATGCCCGCGAGTTAGCCGAATATCAAACCAGCCATTTAAAAGGTGCTCAATTTGTAGGGTACACAAAATTTAAGATTAAAAAAATACTTCAAAAATTACCCAAAAATAAACCCGTAGTAGTGTATTGCTCAATAGGATATAGAAGTGAAAAAATAGCCGAAAAGTTACAGAAAAAAGGAATTCAAGTATACAACTTATATGGCGGTATTTTTGATTGGAAAAATAAAAATAACACTGTTATTGACACCACGGAAAATCCCACGGAAAATGTACACACTTACAATGAAGAGTGGAGTAAATGGTTGAAAAACGGAATTAAAATTTATAAAAAAGAAGCAAAAAAAAGTAAAATTTCTCGAGAATAAAAAAACACCTGAACCCCCTCGCCTTCAAGTTGAGGTTATGTAAAAAATAGCATAAAAAAATAAACGTTCAAGCATTGCGAGAACCAATTTGTGTAAATTAGTGTCTGTGAAACCCATGTCTAAAACTTTAATATTAATATTTACCCGTAATCCTGAATTAGGGAAATGCAAAACCCGTTTAGCTAAAACTGTGGGTAATAAAAACGCATTAATCATTTACAAAATGCTATTGGAGCATACTGAAAAAGTAGTGCGTCAAGTGCAAGTAGATAAAGCCGTATATTACTCCGTGAAAATTAGAGAAAACGATTTATGGGATGCTACTATTTACCAAAAACACCAACAAAACGGTGCTGATTTAGGTATCAGAATGCAAAACGCTTTTAAAAAAAGTTTTGAAGCAGGTTATGAAAAAGTGCTTATTGTAGGGAGTGATTTGTATGATTTGAAACCCAAACACATCACAGGTGCTATTCAAAAATTAGAAAGTAATGATGTAGTGATTGGTCCCGCTTTGGACGGTGGATATTATTTATTGGGCATGAAAAAACTGCACTCACATATTTTTGAAAACAAACAATGGGGAACCGAAACCGTACGTGCAGATACTTTAGCTGATTTACAAAACAAAAAAGTTACACAATTAGAAACATTAAATGATATAGATGTGTTTGAAGATGTCAAAAAATACGATATCTTTAAACCCTATTTTGCTCAAAATTAAAAAAAATAGATTGCTCACTCCAAAGTGACTTCTCCTTGAGAAGAGGTTTAGGGGTGAGGTAACGAACATAATAAAGAAATTATAATCTTAAAATAAAGAATGTAAAAGCGTTCTTTTTTCTATAATCTTGTTTCTTTTTTGCTAAAGAGAATATGAAAAAACAACAATTACAAGAAACCGTAAATTACTTAAAAAGTCAAGGTATTACAAACCCTGAAATTGGTATTGTACTCGGTACAGGTTTGGGGAAATTAGTAGATGAAATTACTATAGAAAAAGAAATTTTATATGCTGATATTCCTAATTTCCCACAAGCAACGGTAGAGTTTCATTCGGGTAAATTAATTTACGGCACACTAGCTGGGAAAAAAGTATTGATTATGGCAGGTCGTTTTCATTATTATGAAGGCTATAATCTTTGGGAAGTTACTTATGGTGTGCGAACTTTACACGCGTTGGGAATTCAAAAATTATTAATTTCCAATGCCGCAGGAGCTATCAATAAAACCTATAAAAAAGGCGATATGATGCTGCTAGATGATCACATTAATTTACAAGGAGGCAGTCCGTTGGCGATACCAAAAGTGTCGGAATTCGGAATTCAATTTGTTGATATGCTCGCACCTTATGACGCTAATATGAACCAATTAGTACAGCAAATAGCCGCTAAAAACAGCATTACTTTGCACAAAGGGGTGTATGCAAGTGTAGTTGGTCCACAGTTAGAAACCCGTGCTGAATATAGGATGTTAAGCATTTTAGGAGCTGACGCTGTAGGTATGAGTACCGTACCTGAAGTAAT
>CAZSQD010000048.1:0-12213 GCA_964608925.1 uncultured Kordia sp. | reverse complement strand
CTTCTTTTTGAGCCTTTGCATCCGCTTCTTTCTGAGCTTTTGCGTCAGCTTCTTTCTGAGCCTTTGCATCTGCTTCTTTTTGAGCTTTAGCGTCAGCTTCTTTCTGAGCTTTTGCGTCAGCTTCTTTTTGAGCCTTTGCATCCGCTTCTTTCTGAGCTTTTGCGTCAGCTTCTTTCTGAGCCTTTGCATCTGCTTCTTTTTGAGTTTTTGCAAAATCATTATCTTCAGTAGCTTTTCTCGCTATTGTAGTAACCTTCCCTTTACCATTTGGTAAACTGTTTTTTGCTAAATATTCTTTAGTAAAAAACTCCCCGTTTGGGTTCATATAAACGGCTTCAACATCTGGAGAAGCCGTTAATATTTTTTTTGCTATTTCTTTTTGGTTTTTGTTCATCTTTTAAATGGATTAAGCGTTAGCGGAAACGATGGCACCAAAACCATGCTCTTGTTTTTTAGCACACAAGCCGTAAGAGTGCAAACGTAATTCAGACGTTGGGTCAGAGTTACGCGTATCTTGCTTACGTGGCTTATATAAAGTTTCCACATTTTCAATATGGTAAACTGTATTTGGTGCGTAAAAGAATACAGATGCTTTTTGATCCGTAGCAATAGGCACTGCTCCTTGTGACTTTAATACCCCTGCAGCATTGTAATATGGTGCTTGGTTGTTCTCAAAGAACTTCAATTTGTAAAAACTCTTTAACATTCCTGTTACAGGGTCAATTACAATATCTCTGTGGTTATTGGTTGCACTGCGGTCAAACAATAAATCAGCTCTATGGTGGTCACATAAAATCATGTACCAAGCCGATGTATCTTTTAAATTTAAGTTTTCCAGCTCAATAATAAAACGGATTAAATCGTCATACGTTAATCGTTTTCTGCCGATAATGGTTGCTCCTGTAGTTATTACTACGGGCATTTTACCAGCTACATGTTGCGTAGGTGCTAATTTTTGCATTGCATAATCGCGCACCCCAATTTTCCAAGTGTTGGTATGTTCCACTCTAACCGCAGCTTCTTTATCAAAAGCCATCGCTCTTAATTCAGCATCGGTTACTTTGGTAGGCGAAGTGTCTAACTTGTCCCATTCAACCAATCCTTTTTTGCCAACCATTGCTTGTGCAACAAAGTCATCACCTTTGTTTACATGAAAATCAACATTGTTGATTAACTTGTTAAACTTAATCCCGTCTTTATCAATAGCGGCAGGATTTGGTCGCTTTAATACACCGATGAAATCATCTTTGTAATTTTTAAAATCTTCTAATAACTGTGGATCTACATATTGTTCCAACCACAGTCCGTCAACTAAATTTGGCATTATTTTCTTGTGTATTTAGCGTTAAACAATTTTTCGTATTCGGCAGGGGTTTTATCTGCCATGGCCTCTAATCCTTTTGGATCTTCTTTTTGCCATTTGTCAAAATCCCAATTTGCTCGGGTTTCTGAACCGTTACCGCCTTTACCTTTATTTAGTAAATCGGTAATATTTGGTGGTGTATTTTCTTTTTTAGAAGGCAACACCGTGTGTAAAGCTTCAATACCTGACTTTTCGCCAATGGTTTGATACACATTTCTTTTTTCGGCTTCAATAATGCCGTCTTTTTCGGCTTTATCTAATACTGCTTTTATTTCAGCCGTTTTATAATCTTTCAACGCAGTAATAGCGGCTTCTTTTTCGTTACGCTCTATTTGTAAAGCATTGTTAATGGCTTCAATTATAGCGGTGTCCGAACTTTGATCCGTAACATTTGCTAACGCAAGAGCGGTTATTAATAGTTGTTTCATATCTGAATTTTTATTTGATTTTACATTTTTAGTTTCGCCAATTTTTGCAGTCAACAAACACGCATACATATTGTAAACTTCTTGCGATGGCATTTGGCTTACATTTTCAATAGGTAGTGCGGTTTCTACTTGTGGTTGAATAATTTTACCCACCAACCCTAACGCTAAACATTCATCGGCATCAAACCAATTATCGCCCGTCATCCATTTTTTAACTTGAGCAATTGATTTGCCTGTGCGGGCTATTAATTTTTTAAGAAAATTAGCCTCTACACTACGCAATAGTTTCGCTTGGTTTTCAAAGTCTTGCGCATTACCACCACCTCCTGATGCAGGTGCGTGTAACATGACATAGCCATTTTCGACAATTTCAACATCTTTACTTGGGCGTGATAGCATAATAATGCCTCCCATTGATGCCGCGATACCTACAATTTGAATTTTAATATTAGCGGATGACTGATTTAAGGCATTATAAATAAGATTGCCATCAAAAACAGTCCCTCCATTAGTATGAAGTTTTACCGTTATGTCGCTGTAGTCTTTTTCTAAACGTGATAAATAGTTTACAAAATACATTCCGTCGCCACCCCAAATGGTGCCGTATGCTGTAAGTATATTTTTGTGTGTATTGATTAACATTCGCTTATTATTTCGCTCTTATTTTTAGCAAACATAAGACGTAAAAACAACACTAAGTCCAATGTTTGCAAGGGTTACAACTATTAACGAGTGTTATATTTAGATTGTAGATTTTTGCTTAAAACAGAAAAAAACGCAATGGCAAAAAGGACTAATAATGCTGCTTTACACGCAATGGCAGAACGCATGTTTGTTGAAGATGGTTTTACTGCAAAAGCAGTAGCCGAATCTTTAGGCGTTACCGCTCAAACTATTGGGCGTTGGCGTAAAGGCATTGGCAATAAGTCCATTAGTTGGGATGAAAAACGCAAGCAGTTTTTGTCGGCACCACACAATTTGAAAAAGATTTTAATGCAAGAACTTACTGAAGTTGCCAATGGTAGCAGTAGTTCTATTGATGTAAAAGCATTAGCGGATATTAATAAGGTGTTAACCAGTTTGAGCAATAAAGTATCTACACAAATAGTCTATTCCGTTTTTAGAGAATTTGACAATTGGATGGCAGATCAAGATCCTGAAATAGCCATTAGTTTTTTAGAATGGCACAAGCAATTTTTACTTCATAAAGCACAACAAGAGAGCTAATGAGCGATGCCAGTATAAATAAAAGTTTAGAAAAACTACTCAAGCAGTATGATGCGCATTGTAAATCAGTAGCGCAAGCCACTACTATTGACATTAACCAAACTCCAGCGGAACGACGTAAGCACATTAAAAAGTTGGAACAAAACTATGCAGAATGGTTTAGTGAGTTGTTTCCGCAATACGCCAAAAGTGAATGCGCGTGGTATCATAAAAAATTAGCAAAGATTCTAATTGAAAATGACATCTGTAATTTGTTAGGTGAAATATATAGATCAGGAGCAAAATCCGTGCATTTAGGTATGGGAATACCTTTATTTTTATATGTAACGGGTCGATTAAAATTTATGCTATTGGTAGGACAAACCGAACCCAAAGCAAAGAAGTTAATATCTGACATTCAAAGTCAATTAACGCATAACCGAAGGTTTCAACATTACTACGGTAATAAGTTTAAGTTTGGCGATTGGGCTTCGGGTGATTTTACTACTACTGATGGTGTTAAGTTTATGGCATTGGGTATTGGGCAAAGTCCGAGGGGATTACGTGAGGAAAATGAACGACCAGATTACATACTCATTGATGATGTTGACACTAAAGAACGGTGTAATAATGATTTAAGAAGCCAAAAGGCTGCCGAATGGTGCTGGGAAGATTTGAAGGGAACATTTGATGAAGGGAGTCCGAGGCAACGCTTTGTAGTGGCTAATAATAACTTTCATCATAATACCGTAATTAATTTACTCAAGAAGGATTTTTTACTCAATAACAAAAAGGCAAAGGAACACGGTTTTAAGAAAACGCATTTTATTGTAACCGTTAAAGCGGTTAAAAATTTAACCACTTTTGAACCCGAGTGGCCAGAAAAAACAAGTGCCGAATATTGGAAGATAAAATTTCACAGTACACCGTATCGCTCTTTTATGCGTGAGTATATGCACGTGCATATTATTGAAGGGTCTATTTTTAAGAATGAGCAAATTCAATATAAAAACCGATTGAAATATAGCCAATATGATGCGTTATGTTTTTATGGCGATTTAAGTTATAAAGATGCTGGCGATTTTAAAGCACTCATTTTGGTAGGTAAAAAGGGACGTGAATTTCATGTGCTGGATGCTTTTGTAAGGCAAACTTCAAGGCACAATGTGGCGCTGTGGTTGTATGAGAAAGTAAAGGAAGACAATCTATTGCAATACAATATACAGTATTGGATAGAGGGATTATTTGCTCAAGATGAATTTGTAAGCGACTTTGACATTGTAGGAGATGAACAGGGGTGGTATGTTCCTGTTGTTGCCGATAAAAAAAGTAAAAGCGGAAAGTTTGATCGTGTGGAAAGTATGGCAGGTTATTTTGAGCGGGGTAATGTTTGGTTTAATAAAGTAAACGAAAACAGTACCGACAATCAAGAGCTTGTTAATCAATTGTTAGCTTTTCAAAAAGGAAGTGGCGCTCATGATGATGCGCCCGATAGTTTACAGTCGGCAATTATGAAGTTAAATATGGCGGCGGTTATTAATAGTCAACCCATACGTATGGAAAGCCGAAAGGAAATGATTAAGAAACAAAAAAACAGATTTTAATGGCATTTATAACCGATCAAGATTACACCGTATTAATACGTGATGAAATTAAAGGAATTTTATACGAAAACTATACCGAAACAAAATTGCGTAGTGCCGAACAAATGGCAATTTCGCAAGTAAAAAACTATTTGGCAGGAAAATATGATGTAGCCACCATTTTTGAAGCTGTAGATACGGAGCGTAATGCACACATTGTAATGGTTACGTTGGACTGTGCGTTGTATCATCTATACACGAGTACCGTTCCCAAACGCATGCCTGAAATTAGAGCCAATCGTTACCAAGATGCTATTGTTTGGTTAAAGTTAGTTGCATCAGGTGATGCAATGGCAGATTTGCCCATAAAAAAAGATGATAACGGTAACGAAATACAAGGGATTAAGTTTAGCTCAAAGCACAAGCAAGAAAACCACAGATGGTAAATCATTCATTGCCATTTAATCATTATTTAAAAAGTATTTAAAAGACATTAAACCTATGAAAATTTTAGGATTCGACATATCAATAAACAAAGAAAAGGTTACTGCTAAAACAGATACCAAAAGTAAAGGCTATACCAATCCTGCTATTATTAAAATAGCACAAGGTTTTAAAGATACTTCACGTAAAGATATACAGAAATGGCGGACGGCATTACAACAAATGCAACACCCTGAAGAACCAAAGTTTGCAGCGTATTATGATTTGATTAATGATCTGTTAACGGATGGGCATTTGCAAAGTCAAATGCAAATGCGAAAAATGAGTACGCTAAATACCGATTTTCAAGTCATTAATCGTAAAACAGGTAAAATCAATGAAGCGTTAAGTTTTACAGTACAGCAACAATGGTTTTATCAGTTTTTAGATACAGCTCTGGATAGTGTTTTGTTTGGGGCTTCAATAGTTGAATTTACAGGGTTTAATGGTGATAAAATTAGCCTAAACGATTTACCAAGACGTAATGTGGTGACCACACAAAAGCGTATTTATCCTGACTTGCAAAAACCTGACTTTATTGATTACAGCAATCCGTTATTCGCAAAATGGTTGCTTCAAATTGGACATGATGGTGATATTGGTATTTTAAACAACATTATACCCAACTTGATATGGTTGCGTAACGTCATGCAAAGTTGGGCGGAGTTTTGTGAGAAATTTGGATTGCCTTTAATTACAGCAACTACCAATACTACGGATAGCGGTATTATCAAGAATGTACACGAAATGCTTATTAATTTAGGCGAAGCGGGTGTAGGTACTTTTCCACACGGAACAGAAATAAGCTTTCAAGAAGCAAACCGCACCGATGCCTACCAAACGTATATGCAATTTATTAAAGTTAATGCGGACATGGTAAGCAAGCAATTAGTAGGCAGTACCATGTTAGCCGACCAAGGATCAAACCGAAGTCAAACCGAAGTACACGAGCGTACTTTAGACAATAAAATAGCACAATCTGACAAACGATTAATTCAGTTTATTGTAAACGACCAATTGTTTCCGCTATTACAATTACAAGGCTATGCCATTAGTGAAGATGATATATTTGAGTTTAAAACAGCCGAACAAGACATTAGTTTAACGGAGCTTTGGAACATTACCAACGGATTACTAACCAGCGGGCATGAAGTGCAAACCGAATGGTTGAGCAAAACATTTAACATCCCTATTGAGGGCAAAAAAAAAAGCCTCAAACTGAATGATGATAACATTAAAACAATGGCTGAACGGTATCCTGCAAATTGTTGCGCTACTGATATTACAGCAAGTGGTGGTGCTATTGGTAAAACTTTAAATGAGCTTACTCTGGAGTTAATAAACCATATTTTCAATAAAAAAGATACTGCAGGTATTATAGGTCAATTTATAGTTTCAGAAGGGTTACACCTGTTAAATGGATTGCGTAAAAATTTTAAAACGATTAGCCCCTATATGGGACCCGATTTATTAATGCTTCAAATGATGGAGTACAATATTTTTGAGTTTAGCGCCAGTAAAACCGAAGCACGTTTGGTTGCAATGACCGATTTGCTGATTGATAAAGAAAATAAAAAACTTCGTGAGTTTAAAGAATTTGAAGCCTTATGTTTAAAAGAAACCAAGGATTTTGATAAACGTTTTTTAAGGGTTGAGTATGATTTAGCAGTAAGTGTAGGGCAAAATAGCGCCGCTTATGTTCGTTTTATGGCTGAAAAAGATAGTGTAACCTCTTTTGTAAAATATCAAACGGTAGGCGACGCACAAGTACGCGCTTCACATCAAGTATTGGATGGTAAAATTTTCAATTTATCAGACAAAGAAGCAATGGATTTGTTTCCGCCGAATGGTTACGGATGCCGTTGTGAAATGTTGCAACATATAGGCCCTAAAACAAAAGTGATGCGGGGAGCTGAAGCTAAAGAATTGTTATTATTAAATGACCCAAAATACATAGGCTCACAATTTGAAATAAATAGGGGCGATTTAAAGCAAGTGTTTACTAAAAAGCAATTTTATAGAAGTACAAAAGGGTTGCCAGAAAGATTGAATGCAATGACATTTGATAAATATAAACTCAAAAAGTGGGAGGATTTTAAAGAGAATTTAAAGGACATTAAGTTAGACAAAACTATTAATCAAAAAAATGTTGATGATTTTTTTAAGCCAATAGGTAAAACTCAAATAATGGGTTTTGAAGACTATTTAGGAAGAAAACTCGTATTGTCGAAAAAAACATTTAACAAGCATAAAAAAAGAGCGCAATTATTTCCATTTATAAAAACAATTTTAAAACAACCTGATGAAGTTTGGCTAACAAAACACAATAAGAAAGGGTTTCAAACAAATTACATTAAACATTATAAAAATATGAGCATTTTTATGTCTACTACTTTAAATGAGTCAATGGAGGGTATTGAAATAGAAACTTGGTTTGATTTAGATTACACTAAAAACCTAAATAGAAGGGCTGGTCTTTTAATAAAAAAAGGAAGTAATTTATGATAGCGTCCCCTCAAATGGGCACTCTACGTAATCTACGATCTTCCTTTTATAACCGTAAATGTATCATCGAGCATACATAAATTTTATAATACAAATATACGAAAAATAAAATAAAACTATGGCAACCGCAAAATTAACGATGTTATTAGACCTTAGTAATAAGCTATTTAATAGTAAATTAGGTAAGATGCAAAAGAAATTTAATAGCAAAATGGATAAAATGCGTATTAAATTTAAAGGACTTACGGATGAAATACCCGGATTAGGTAGAGCTTTTGATTTGGTTAAAAACCCAATTGCTTTAGCAGCTGCAGGACTATTAGCTTTTGGCACAATTGCCGCTAAAGGGGTTAATGCTGCCGAAAAATTTGATAGTGCCTTTTTGCCCATACGGCAACTCAACCTCGACAAATCCAAGGATCAAATAGACGGCTATCGTAGTAGCATACGAGATGCCGCCTTTGAAATGGGTAGTAATTTAGCGGATAGCACCAATGCTATGTACGATTTGCAAAGTGCAACAGGTTTATATGGTGATGATGCCATAACTGTATTTAAACAAGTAGGACGATACAGTAAGGCTACAGGGGCAAATATTAATGATGCCATGAACTCCACTACCAAAAGTATGAAAGCATTTGGCTTGGGGGTTAATGATATTGATGCCTTATTGGTTAGTAACGCCAAAACTGTACAAGTTGGGATTACCACTTTTGATGAATTGGCACGTGTGCAAACTGAATATGCAGGTGCTACAAGTGCAGCAGGACAAACTTTTGATGTGGGTAATAAAATATTTGCGATGTTTACCTCAATTAGTAAAAGTAGTGATATTGCCGCTAACCAAACTAAAACCTTTTTTGATGGGTTAGGTGCGCAAAGTAACAAGATTAAAGAACAATTAGATATTGATGTTTTTGGAGCAGATGGTAAAATGAAAGATGCCGATTTACTATTGGTAGAAATCAGTAAGAAGTTTCAAAATATGAGTGACCAACAAATAACAGGTGTTATTAATAAAATTGGTGGACCCGAAGGTTTGCGTACGGCTTTAGCAAAAGTAAAAACAGGAGCTGAAGATATGATTAAAACCTTTGATGCTTTTGATAGCTCACAGTTTAGTTTAGCCGATGCGGTTAAAAATGCGGAAGGTGATTTTGGCAAAATGAAAGAAATATTTGGCAACCGTTTAGAAGCCGTATTTAGTAAAATAGGCGAGAAAATTATACCCATGATAGCCGGTATATTTGACAAACTAAACCCTGTATTAGAGTGGTTGTATAAAAACATTGATTGGTTACTTCCTGCGTTTGGTACATTTTTTAGTGTACTTACTGTTGGTACAGTTGCCGTGTGGGCGTTTAATGCCGCAGTATCTGCTAACCCCATTTCACTTATGGTACTTGCTATTGCTGCACTTATAGCTTTAGTAGTAATGGCTATAAAACACTTTGATACTTGGGGTAGTACAATCTTATTTTTATTAGGGCCTTTTGGTAGGTTGATAAGTGCCTTTATTTTAATACGTAGGCATTGGGACAGCATTGTTGACGCTTTTAAAGGTGATGGTATTGTTGCTGGGTTGAAACGAATAGGAATAGTATTGTTAGATGTATTAATGCACCCTATACAACAATTATTAGGATGGATTGGTGACATAACAGGATGGGATGGCGCTAAAGAGGCAGAACAACAATTAAAAGATTTTAGAACTAAATTAGACTTAGTTACCCCTGAAGAACAAAAAGCAAAAACAGATAAAACCGATGCTGACGGTAACAGTATTTACGGCAATGATGATAAAAAAGTACCAGGGAAACCTGACCCCACAAAAACATTGGGCGATAACATTACCAAAGTTACTGCAGATGCCAAACAAAGCCGAAACATAACCATTACTATTGATGCCTTAAATAAAGGAGGTATTAATTTAAAAGGGAGCGCTATGCAAGGTATGAGCTTGCAAGATGTTGAAAATTGGTTTAGTGAAGCCATGATGCGCGTGGTACGTAATGCTGAATTGTCTTAATTATGGAGTTGAAGTATAAAGATGAGTTTTTTAAACAACTTAAAAAAATAGACAAGAGCGCTTTTTTAAAAAAGATGACCAATGAAGCTGGAGTAATTGCCGTTAATTTTAGTAAGGAGCGTTTTATTTATAAAAATTGGTTGGATAAAAGACGGCAACCTTGGAAAACCAACAAAAAACGAAAGCGAAAAGGTAGGGAGTTAGTAAAAACAGGACGGTTAAAACGCAGTATTAAAAAATTAGCTGAAGGAAACTACTACGTATATATTGGTACAGATGTGCCGTATGCTAAAATACACAATGAAGGTGGTACAATAACTGAAACGGTAAGCGTAAAATCACATACCCGTAAACGAAGCATTAAAAGTAGGCAACGTAACCCAAAAACAAACCGTATGCGTAATGTAACCACTAAGACCGAACAAAAAGTACGTGCCCACAAACGAAAAATGAATACCAAAATACCTGCACGCCAATTTTTGGGAAGCTCGGTGTTTTTAGCGCGTAAAATAGAACGCCACATGGCAAAACAAATTAATGAAGAACTCAAAAAACGATAATATGAAAGCTTTTTATTTGCAAATACACGAAATATTTGAGTTAAACACAACCAAACAACAATTTACGGACAAACAATTGCCTACCGTTAATTTTATTGATTTGTATGCAGGTCAAGATTATAACGAAGAAGCTTTTGAAGGGCATTTATACCCTGCCTTATACTTGCAATGGAATATTGACTATAAAACTACGCCTGCAACCGCCACGGTAACGGTACGCTTGTGTTATGAGCAATTGCGCGATACCAGCAATTTAGGGCGCAATAAAGATGAAGCGTTGCGATTTTTAGATTTTATTAAAGAGGTAGATACCGTACTCAAAACCATTGAAACTGATAGTACAGGTAAATTGAGTTTAGTAAGCGAAGGCTTGAATATTGAAGATACTATTGTGGACACCTATACACTGCTATACAATTGCAGTTATACAGGTAATGAAAAAAACACCACCACCCAGTATGACAGTGGTAGTATTGATGATGTAGCCGTTACAGGTAATTTATACAAAACCTTATTGGGGTAGTTTGTGGTTTTCCACATACCACACGCCAAAGCGTTTTTCTATTTTTAAACGGTATTGTTGTAGCGTTGCATAACCGTTGTAACGCTGTTTAAAAAACAAACGTACTTTTTGTTTATACGGTTCTGTTAGGGTAGCATCTTTAAACGTAATGCCATACATTGTTTTAGTAACCGTTATGTGTCCAATATTGATGTTTTCAGTAGGGTTTGTGGCGGTTTGTTTAAACACCGTACCGTTTTGTTGGCTAAACATAAACAAGGGCAGTAGTGATAGTAGTATGAAGGTTGGTTTTTTCATGAGTTCAATATACAAAAAAAAGCCACTCATTTGAGTGGCTTTTTAACTAACTATTAAGTTTATTTTTGAGGTGTCTTACACCTGCGTGGACTACAAAGATAAAAACCTTTTTAGTTTCTCACAACACGAATTTTAAACAGTTGCTAACTATGTATAAAAAGCATTAAAACGCCTTTTTATACAACTTGTTACAAGTAATTTAAGAAAAGACCTCGCAACTTTCAATGCAACCATTATTCTTATCTATGTAATCAAATATATCTGTTTGCATATTGTATTTTTTAATATCTGTAAATGGTTTAAATCCTTGTTCCTTACTTAATTTTTCTATGTAATCAATATCTTTATTATCTCTAAAAAAATACATAGGTGCTGTTAATCTGTGTGCTTGTGTTGGTCTAATATAATCGCCATACTCTAATCTCATTTGTTTAAAAAAATCGTATTGACTTGAATTTTCTTTATAAAGTGTAGCAAGTTTTCTAAATGATTTTTTCCAACACGTTTTGCAATTCCCTTGATGCTCGTCTAATTCTAATCTAAAAGGCATTTTAGCCCAATATTTATGAATATGCTCTTTTGTAATTCCTGCGTAAGCCAAAGGGTAGTAATGTTTATTAATTCTATCTATTTCATCTGCTCTAATGCCTATTGCTATATCATAATGTTTTTTAGTTATGCCAATGCTTGATAAATAACGTCTAATAGGATTTTCTTTTAAATCTCTTGTACAAGTCATGTTTTGTTTATTTGGTATCATAAATTTAGATATGTACTTTCTGAAAGGGTGGTTTTGCCATTTGTTTGCAATTTCAATAGGATTGTGAGAACGATAAGCAGTTTCAAAATCAACTATCTTAAAAGATAACTCTTCATACTCAACCCAAACTAAATCAATGTTATAATAGTCTTGTACTTGTTTAGCAAAAAACAAAGTTTCTTCATTTTCTTCGCCAGTATTAGCGAAAACAAACTTATATTTTCTGTTTGGATAGTTTTTTAATAACCAACCTATCATATAAGCGGAAGTTTCACCGCCTGAAAACGATACTAAAATATATTCTTTATTTGGAATTTTAATCATAAGAAACTACTTGTAACACAGGCTATAAATAAAAGCCTGTGGAAATTTATGTTTTAAATTGAACATTTTTATAAGGCTTCAATTCATAGCCTCGCTCGTTAGCAACTATTTATTATACGTATCTAAAATAAACTGTTGTAATTGTGCGGTTT
>CAZSQD010000047.1:0-12244 GCA_964608925.1 uncultured Kordia sp. | reverse complement strand
TAATGAATAAATTATTGTTTAACCCAAAAGTTGCATTTGTGACTTGAATCTTGCACATCAAACTATTGCACGTGTAAATAATGTGCATAAAAAACAAGAAACAAGTATTTTTTAATACTTTTGCGCATTAAATAAAATCAATGCCAATAATAAAAGTAATCATACCCGCTTATAATGAAGCAGATGCTATTGCCAATGTAATTGCAGAAATCCCAGACATAGTAGCTGAGGTTATTGTAGTGAATAACAACTCTACTGACAATACTGTAAAGGTGGCTAAAAATGCTGGAGCAACTGTACTTACTGAAATACAAAAAGGATATGGCTATGCGTGTTTAAAAGGTATGGATTATATTGCAAAGCAAAATATAAAACCAGATATTATTGTTTTTTTAGATGGTGATTTTAGTGATTATCCTGAAGAATTAACAAAAATTGTAGCCCCAATTATTCATGATAATATTGATTTTGTTGTAGGTGCAAGAGTTCCTGAATTTCGTGAAGAAGGTTCTGTAACACCACAACAAATATTTGGTAATTGGTTAGCATGTAGCTTAATGAAATTATTTTTTAACTCCACTTTTACCGATTTAGGCCCGTTTAGAGCCATAAAATACGAGAAGCTCTTAGCTTTAAAAATGGAAGATAAAACCTATGGATGGACAGTAGAAATGCAACTTAAAGCATTGAAGACCAATACGTCTTATATTGAAATACCTTTACATTATAAAAAAAGAATTGGCACTTCAAAGGTGTCGGGTACAGTAAAAGGTAGTATATTCGCAGGCATCAAAATCTTAACGTGGATTTTCAAATACAGTTTTAAATAGTAGTGGATAATTTTATTTTATATAGTTCGTATGTAATAATGGCAATATACTCTGTGTCATTAGTCATTATTTTGTTTTATGCTTTAGCGCAATTAAACCTATTGGTTAATTATTTAAAAGCACAAAAGAAGGTAGATAGTGACCCTAAATTTGATTTAGATAATCCTCAAGAAACACCTTATATTACCATTCAGCTACCTTTGTACAATGAAATGTATGTGGTAGAACGTTTGTTAAAAAATATAGCACTAATTGATTACCCACGTGAAAAATTAGAAATACAGGTTTTAGATGATTCTACGGATGAAACCATAGTTACCACGCAACAACAAATAGCCGAATTACAAAAAACAGGATTGGATATTGTATACATTCATCGTACGGATCGTACGGGGTTTAAAGCAGGTGCTTTAAAAGCAGGTTTAGCTATTGCAAAAGGGGAGTTTATTGCTATTTTTGATGCCGATTTTTTACCACAAAAAAATTGGTTAAAAAAGACAGTACCTTACTTTAAAGAGGATAAAATTGGTGTAGTGCAAACCCGTTGGGGACATATTAATAGAAACTATTCCTTATTAACAAAAATACAAGCCTTTGCTTTAGATGCGCATTTTACTTTAGAGCAAGTTGGGCGTAACAGTAAAGGGCACTTTATAAATTTTAACGGTACCGCAGGTTTATGGCGTAAAACGTGTATTTATGATGCAGGTAACTGGGAAGGTGATACACTAACTGAAGATTTAGATTTAAGTTATCGTGCGCAATTAAAAGACTGGAAATTTAAGTATTTAGAAAATATAGAAACCCCTGCCGAATTACCCGTAGTAATTAGTGCAGCGCGTTCACAGCAGTTTAGGTGGAATAAAGGTGGGGCTGAAAACTTTCAGAAAATGTTTAAAAAAGTAATTTCTTCAAAATTACCTTTTAAAACAAAGTTTCATGGAGTTATGCATTTACTAAACAGTACTATGTTTTTAAATGTATTTGTAGTTGCGGTATTAAGCATTCCTATGTTGTATATTAAAAACTATTACGGTCATTTTAGATCTTATTTTATTGTGATGAGTTTCTTTGTGATGAGTACTTTAATATTTTTTGTATGTTATTGGTTTATGTACCGAAATATTAATGGTAAAGGCTTTAAAAATTTCTTTAAATACATAGGTCTTTTCTTTGCGTTTTTCTCTATTGCAATGGGTTTCTCCTTGCATAACTCTTTAGCGGTTTTAGAAGGACATCGCCGTAAGCGAAGTGATTTTATACGTACGCCAAAATTTAATATTAATAGTTTAACAGATTCTTGGAAAGACAATAAGTATTTAGCCAAAAACTTATCTAAAAATGTAATTATTGAAGGGTTTTTATTGCTGTACTTCCTTTTTGGTTTAGCAAGTTCTTATTTGGTAACCATTTTTGTAGGTGCAAAAGAAGTAGATTTTGGTTTGGTGCCTTTTCACTTAATGTTAGTAGGTGGCTTTGGTTTTGTATTTTACAAATCCATTACCTCTAAAGTTTAATATCCATTATTCAATAAAGAATCACTTACCGTATCTTTCTGATTATTCAAAATAGGCTATCGCCCCGCGATTAAAAGCTGTATCTTTGCACAAACATTATAATTATATGGCTACACATAAAGCAGGTTTTGTAAATATTATTGGTAATCCTAACGTTGGTAAATCTACGTTAATGAATGCCTTTATTGGCGAAAAACTATCTATCATTACATCCAAAGCACAAACTACGCGTCATCGTATTTTGGGTATTGTAAATGGTGATGATTTTCAGGTGGTTTTGTCAGATACTCCAGGTATTATTAAACCCGCTTATGAATTACAAACCTCTATGATGGACTTTGTAAAATCGGCTTTTGAGGATGCTGATATTTTACTATATATGGTAGAAATTGGTGAGCAAAATTTAAAAGATGAAGCTTTTTTTCAAAAAATATCCAACTCTAAAATACCAGTTTTATTATTATTAAATAAAATTGATAAGTCTGACCAAGAAATGCTGGAAACACAAATGGCATATTGGGCAGAAAAAGTACCTAATTCGGAAATTTATCCAATATCAGCATTAGAAAACTTTAATGTAAAAGAAGTTTTTGAGCGTATTTTAAGCTTGTTGCCAGAATCGCCAGCCTTTTACCCTAAAGATCAATTAACGGACAAACCAGAGCGCTTTTTTGTAAATGAAAACATTCGTGAAAAAATATTAATGCACTATAAAAAGGAAATTCCGTATGCTGTAGAAATTGATACAGAGGAATTTTTTGAAAGTGAAAATATCATTCGTATTCGTTCCATTATTATGGTAGAGCGCGAAACCCAAAAAGGTATCATTATTGGGCATAAAGGAAGTGCCTTAAAACGTGTAGGAGTAGAAGCACGTAAGGATTTAGAAAAGTTTTTTGGTAAGCAAATTCATTTAGAATTATACGTAAAAGTAAATAAAAATTGGAGATCTAATGCCACTCAGCTAAGACGCTTTGGGTATAACCAAAAGTAGCATATTAGCCACATAAAAAAAGCTCTTGAAAACAATATTTTCAAGAGCTTTTTTTTTCATATAATAGGTTTCAAATATATTGAAACTTTTGGGTTAGGTAATCCTTTTAACAAGAAGTTAAGTTAACAACTTAAATAAACATAATTTACCTGTATTGTTCATTATTTTATTTATTGATTTGTATAACAATAGTAGCTGACATCAAGGCAATTACTGTCTATATATTGTTTTACTTATTGTCGGTACGTTGAATGGCATTGTACACAATAATTCATTGTATTTGACAATGCTTTCAGTGATTTTTCTTTATTTCTGGTTTTAAATATTTCACTCATTTTATCGGCACTTTTATGAAATTCTAATCCTAAATTTTCAAAGTTTTTATCTCCAAAAGATGCACACATTAATTTCATTTTTGTTGTTGAGCCTAATTTAGAATATGCTAACTTAGATGCTTCATCATATTTGTTAGATGATAATAAAGTTATAATACTTTGTACTGCTTCTAAATGATCTCTCATATTCATTAATTGATGATTTTTTTGCATTGCATTTAATTTCAATGACATTCTTTTATCATTTCCCGTTTCAAAATTTTCTGGCAGTGTAATTTCAACTTCCTTTTTTTGTGCTTTTTTTTCTTTTGTTTTACTATCACAAGAAGTAAATAAACTTACTGAAATTATTGATAGTAAAAATACTGTTGTTTTAATTGCTTTCATTTATAAATCTATTATCTGATTTTATTGTATTTAATTGTTCTGTTTTATTTTTAATCCAACCTATTTTTTTAACTTTATGATTGTCAAATTCAGGAATATATGGTTTTATATCTAAAAGAGGGGTCTCATCAAGAATATCAATATTTTCTACATACAAATTATTGTCCTTAATTTCTACTAGTTTAACAACTGAAATTCCAATTGAATTTGGTCTTTTGGGCGCCCTTGTAGAAAAAACACCTTTTTTTTCGTTATCTAAAAATGGGGTGGTTTCTAATTCAAATCCTTTTGATTTGTGGAAGTAATAAATTAAAATTATATGAGAAAATCCATTTAAATCGTTTAAACCTATTGATAAATCTCTATTGATTTCAATTTTTCCTTTTATTCCTTTTGCTCCATTCGATTGAATTGGCATTCCCTCCCTTGATTTGAAAGGTGTAAAAATCGTTCCTATTTGTTCAAATGTTATTTTCATACATTATACAAAACTAAAGAAATTATTTATTTCAACAACTATTTATTAATTAATTCACTTCTTTTGGCTTTTGGTTTTTCGGATAAAAAATATATTGTAAAGTTGTAAACAATCGTTTTAATACCGAATAGCTCTGTACAGGTTGTTATTTATCGTTAGATAAGTAAAGTTAGGTTAAAAAAAATAACAAAGTCAAATTTTAAAATTGCTTACACATCATAAAAAAAACGTTCTCTAACTATTTTACCTGCTTTTACTTCATATAGGCAAATTTCTTTTATTTGCACCCTGCCTCTATTTTTAAAAGTAATATCATTTTCCATCGTTATGGCAAAATAATTACCCGTAACAATAGGTTCTGATACAAAAGCACTGTGTATTTCAATAATGGAAGCATCCCATTCTTTTACTTTTTGATGTATCGCATCCATTCCTTTTGTGGGTGGAATCCCCAATTTTTCATCTTCAAAACTTTCAATGTTTGGGTCATATAACTCCGCTTGTGCTTGTGGATGTTTTTCTTGACGGCATAAAAACACCAATCGGTTTGCTATTTGTTGTGTGGTCATTTTTTTAGGTAATTATAAATTTAATCATTTAGTGTACAATCTTACTTCTTTTTACCCACATGAAACAGCGCATCTCCTTGTGATACTAAGGGGTGGTTATTTAAACATACCACATACCCATCAAAAGGTGCTTTTATAGCTAAATTTCGGTTACCAAATGCATCGGTAATAAAACCGATTACTTGTCCTTTTTCAATGTGGTTTCCGTTTTCTATATAAGGTGTGAAAACCCCTGATTTACGGGCTCTAATCCATTTCCTATCCGTTAATTTAATAGTTTTATTGGTAGGAATATTTTTTAGTATTTCTGAATCAATCATTTGTTGGTCTGCTAAAACCCTAAGTACACCATTTATACCTTCATGTATGGCAAATTCATCAAAACGCATACTTTCTCCACCTTCAAAAACGAGTGTGGGTATCTTCATTTTATCTGCGGTTGCTCTAAATGATTTTTTAATCAATCCCGATTCAAATAAAAACGGAGCGTTAAATGTTTTTGCTAATTGCTCACTTTTACTATTGTTGGCGGTATAACGTATTTGCGGGTAATTATTACGCATTGCT
Source organism: uncultured Kordia sp. (assembly GCA_964608925.1). Classification (GTDB taxonomy): domain Bacteria; phylum Bacteroidota; class Bacteroidia; order Flavobacteriales; family Flavobacteriaceae. The sequence goes on along the minus strand of CAZSQD010000047.1, from coordinate 6,567 downwards.
CCTCCTGTATGAAAATCAATACCAAAATCAATATGTGGTAAAATGTCTTGTGTGCTATGATAAGCTATACGTGAAGCTAATGAGCCTAATTTACTTCCAGGATAACTTCTGTTTACATCTTTACCATCAGGTAATTCACGCGAAAAATGAATAAAACCATATACGTTAAGTAGTGGAATTACAATAACGCATCCTTTTTTTAAGTTGATAAAATACTCATTCACCAACATACGTTTGCAAATTTCTACACCATTAATTTCATCACCATGTAAACCTGCTTGTAGGAGTACGGTTGGTCCTTTTTCTTTACCATTAAATACATAAACGGGTATTTTTATAGGTGTGCCAGTTGGCAATGACCCAATAGGTATTTTAATAATTTTGTTTTCTCCAGGTTTTATTATTGTATTGTATATCGTTTTCATTTCCTATCTACCCTTTGGGCATCTCTCTTTAAGGGAGAGAATTTATTTAATGATGATTAAAAATCGTACTTTGATACTAACTTCATGAATTAGCACTAATTTTTTTATAATTTTTATGAATATTGCTACTGGATGCTTTTTACCACTCCTTATATTATCTATTTTCCTTTTCGCTTCACTACTATCACCCCACAATTAGCGTCCTGCTATTTCTATTTGTTTGATAATTTCTCCTGCTATATTTATTTTTGTTGCACTTTCAATGCCTTCTAAACCTGCGGTAGAATTTGCTTCAATAACTAAAGGACCATTTATGGATCGTATTAAATCAATACCAGCAACATCTAAGCCTAAACATTGTGCTGTTTTTAGAGCTATTTGGGTTTCTTCTGGAGTTAAATCTATTTTTAAGGTAGATCCGCCACGGTGCATATTGCTTCTAAAGTCTTGTCCGTTACTACTACGTTTCATTGCAGCTACTACTTTGTTACCTACAACATAAGCTCTAATATCTTCCCCATTAGATTCTTTTATAAATTCTTGTATTAATATTGGTTTTCGTAAACTTTGCATGGATTCAATAATAGATATTGCCGATTTTTTACTTTCCGCTAACATGACTCCTAGACCATGAGTGCCTTCCAAAAATTTAATAATATATTGTTCGCCAGCTAACAAATCTAATTGCTCTTTTAATAATTCAGTGTCTTGAGTGTATAAGGTTTTCGGAATTGGGATATTATTTTCAACCAAATGTTGCATGGTTAACAGTTTATTACGTGACCGTAAAATACCTATAGAACTTGCTACGGTATAACCTCCATTTTTTTCAAATTGATTTACAATAGCAATACCATGCTCAGTATGTGATGCGCCAATACGTGGTATGGCGGCATCAAAAAAATTGGTAATATCTTCATTTCCAAAAAATAATTTTGGATTAGGTTTTCCTAGCAAAACACTACATTGGGTGTGGTCCACAATGCGCACATAATGCCCCCTTCGGGAAGCTTCATTAAATAATCGTTTGGTAGAATATAAACTTCCACTGGTAGAAAGTAAGAGTATTTTCATCGTAATAACGTTTCTATAGTTATGGTGTTTTCTAATGTTTTATGTACTGGAGATTGATTAGCTACCTGTAATAATTTTTCTTTTTGCTCCGTAGTTAAATTTCCTTTTAATACAATTTCTTTTACAAATTTATCAATTTTAGCATCGTTATCCATACAATTTTTGGCATCATTTGCATGTTGCTTAAAATGTTCTAAATGCACTAGCACTTCTTTTAAGTCCCATTTTTTTTTATCAGCATACATTCTTACCGTTATAGCGGTACAAGAACCTAAACTAGATAACAATAATTCATAAGGGCTCATACCTGCATCTTTACCTTTAAACTTTTTAGGTTCGTCAGCTACAATAGCATGATTTCTTGCTACAATTTCTGCGGTATATTTTTCGGTACCCACACGTACTACTACGGATTTATCAGTACTCAACCCTTCTGTAATATCAGGATTAATATACCTATTTGCCCAACTAGAAACTACTTTACCTACGTAATAGGAATCCTCTTTATTGGTTAGTAAATGATTAGCACCATCTAAAGAAATAAAACTTTTAGGATGATGTGCTGCCGCATATATTTCACGTGCATTTTTTACACCAACTACTTTGTCTTGAGGGGAATGAAAAACTAAAATAGGTTTTCTAATCTCATCTAAAACTTCCGGTAAATTTTTAGAGTTAATGTCATCTAAAAACTGTTGTTTAATAGTAAACGGACGTCCGCCAATTTCAATAACGGCTTCACCATCTATTTCAATATTTTCTAAATGTTCACTAAATAAATGTGAAACATGACAAGGGTTTGCTGGCGCTCCAATAGTAGCAATAGCTTGTATTGAAGGCACTTCTTTTGCTGTAAAAATTGCAGCTGCCCCACCTAATGAGTGTCCAATAATAATTTTTGGTGCTTGGTATTCTTCTTGTAAAAAATTTGCTGCGGATACCAGGTCTTCAATATTAGTGGTAAAATTAGTGTCTTCAAATTTACCTTCACTTTTTCCTAAACCTGTAAAATCAATACGCATTACTGCAATTTGATTTTGTGTTAATGCACGTGAAATATTACGTACAGCCGCAAAGTTTTTATTTCCTGTAAAAAAATGAGCAAACAGAGCATAACTTAGAGGTTTTCTATCAATCGGTAAATCTATTTTACCAGATAATTGTAACCCTTTTTTGTTTTTAAAAACAACTTTTTTACTATACATTATTTAACAATTTATACCAATACGAATTGGAAAGGTACACATTTCTTTAACTATAAGCATTCTAAATAGAAAATGTGATGAAAATCATTTGTTGTACTATGTAACATTCATTACATTTGTGACAAACAAAAACTAATTCATATAACATAATGAGCGGATTATTATCTTCTTCAATAGCACGAAAGTTTGCCATGGCGCTTTCCGCACTATTTTTAATGGTGTTTTTATTACAACATTTTGTAATAAACTTAACTTCTATTTTTCCTGATCACGGAGCTACATTTAATGCCATTTCGCATTTTATGGGTACAAACCCTTTAGTACAATATGCAATACAACCCATTTTAATTTTTGGTGTGGTATTTCATTTCATAATGGGCTTTGTATTAGAAATTAAAAATAAGAAAGCAAACGGTGTAAAATATGCACAAAACAATGGTGCTGCAAATTCTACTTGGATGAGTAGGAACATGATTTATAGCGGTTTATTTATTTTAATATTTATTATCATCCATTTTATTGATTTTTGGTTTCCAGAAATCAATACTAAATTTATTCAAGGAGACTGGAGCGGAACACATGAAGGAATTGATGGCTATCGTTATTTTCATGAATTACAAGAAAAATTTGCCGATTTATGGCGAGTAGCATTGTATGTTGTTGGATTCATCTTTTTATCCTTGCATTTATTACACGGTTTCAATTCTGCTTTCCAATCTATGGGAGCAAACAACAAATACACCAAAGCAATGAAATCTTGCGGTAAAATGTATGCAATTATAATTCCTTTAGGTTTTATAGTTATTGCACTTTTTCATCACTTTAACAATCATTAAGAAATTATGGCTATATTAGATTCTAAAGTACCTAAAGGTCCTATTAAAGATAAATGGACAGATTATAAAAATCATATTGATTTAGTAAACCCAGCTAACAAGCGTAATATTGATATTATTGTTATTGGTACTGGTTTAGCAGGTGGTTCGGCCGCTGCAACCTTAGCGGAGTTAGGCTATAATGTAAAAGCATTTGCTTATCAAGATTCTCCACGTAGAGCACACTCTATTGCTGCTCAAGGAGGTATTAATGCTGCAAAAAATTATATGGGTGATGGTGATTCAAATTACCGTTTATTTTATGATACCGTAAAAGGTGGTGATTACCGTTCACGTGAAGCAAACGTACACCGTTTAGCAGAAGTTTCTGGTAACATTATTGACCAATGTGTTGCACAAGGAGTTCCTTTTGCACGTGATTATGGTGGTTTATTAGACAACCGTTCTTTTGGTGGGGTATTAGTATCTCGTACTTTTTATGCAAAAGGACAAACGGGTCAGCAATTATTACTAGGTGCATACTCAGCTATGAACCGTCAAATTGCACGTGGAAAAATTCAAATGTTTAACCGTCATGAAATGTTAGATGTGGTTAAAGTTGATGGTAAAGCAAGAGGTATTATTGCACGTGATTTAATTACCGGAAAAATTGAACGTCACTCAGCACATGCTGTAGTTATTGCTTCTGGTGGTTATGGTAATGTTTATTTTTTATCTACCAATGCAATGGGTAGTAATGCTACTGCTGCTTGGAAAATACATAAAAAAGGAGCTTATTTTGCAAATCCTTGTTATACACAAATTCACCCAACTTGTATTCCAAGATCAGGTGATTATCAATCCAAATTAACATTGATGTCAGAGTCATTGCGTAATGATGGACGTATTTGGGTGCCTAAAAACATGGAAGATGTAATGGCAATTCGTGAAGGTCGTAAAAAACCTACCGATTTATCAGAAGCAGAAAGAGATTATTACTTAGAAAGAAGATATCCTGCATTTGGTAACTTAGTACCTCGTGATGTTGCCTCAAGGGCAGCAAAAGAACGTTGTGATGCTGGTTATGGAGTAAATGCAACAGGAGAAGCGGTTTATTTAGATTTTAAATCGGCAATTAACCGTTACGGAACTGAACAAGCTTTATTACATGGAGATAAAAGTCCATCAGAAGCAAAAATATACGATTTAGGGCAAGCTGTAATTGAAGAAAAATACGGTAACCTATTTCAAATGTATGAGAAAATTGTAGATGAAAATCCGTACAAAACACCTATGATGATTTATCCCGCAACACACTATACAATGGGTGGTGTTTGGGTTGATTATAATTTAATGACTACCGTACCAGGTTTATATTGTATTGGAGAAGCTAATTTTTCTGATCATGGAGCCAACAGGTTAGGAGCTTCTGCATTAATGCAAGGATTAGCTGATGGTTATTTTGTATTACCATATACTATTGGTGATTATTTAGCAGATGAAATTAGAACAGGAACAATCCCAACTGATACTGCCGAATTTGCCGAAGCTGAAAAAGAAGTAACCGAACGTTTAGGCTTCTTTATCAACAATAAAGGAACCAAATCAGTTGATTATTTTCACAAAAAATTAGGGAAAGTAATGTGGGAAAAAGTTGGTATGGCACGTAATGAAAAAGGATTACAAGAAGCTATTTCTGAAATTAAAGCCATTCGTGAAGATTTCTGGAAAGAAGTAAAAGTTCCAGGAGGTTTAAATGAAATGAATCCAGAGCTAGAAAAAGCAGGTAGAGTTGCTGATTTCTTAGAGTTAGGAGAATTATTTGCTTTAGATGCTTTAAATCGTAAAGAATCTTGTGGAGGTCATTTTAGAGATGAATCAGTAGAACAAAGTGGTCCACAAAAAGGAGAAGCTTTACGTGATGATGTCAATTATAAATACGTTGCCGCTTGGGAATACAAAGGAGAACCTAGTGATGCTGTTTTACATAAAGAAGAATTAGAATTTAAAGATATTGAGTTAAAAACTCGTTCTTATAAGTAAAATAGTTGAAAAGGCAATAGCTAAAAGTGAAAATGGGGCAAATAAACACATATAAAGATTTATTAATTTGGCAAAAAGGAATTGAAATTGTCAAAGAGGTTTATTTAGTATGTAATAGTTTTCCTAAAGATGAGTTATACGGCTTAACAAGCCAAGTAAAACGGTCTTCTGTTTCTATTCCTTCAAATATTGCTGAAGGATGGGGTAGTAAATATACAAAAAGCTATGTTTTATTTTTGAATTATTCTAGAGGTTCGCTTTTAGAATTAGAAACTCAAATGATTATAGCTAAAGAATTAAATTTTATTTCAACAGATTGTTTTAATAAAATACAAGGTTTAATAACCGAAGAAAGTAAAATGTTAAACGCCTTCATTAAATCTGTAGAGAAATAACTTTTCTCTATTGACTTTTGGCTAATAAACTAAAATAAATGAATCTTACATTAAAAATTTGGAGACAAAAAGACGCTAATACAAAGGGTCAAATGGTCGATTATAAAGTTACTGATATTTCAGAACACATGTCTTTCTTAGAAATGATGGATGTTTTAAATGAGCAATTAGTAAATACAGGTGAAGAGCCTGTTGCTTTTGATCATGATTGCCGTGAAGGTATTTGTGGTATGTGCTCTATGTATATTAACGGTGAAGCACATGGTCCTGACCGTGGTGTAACCACTTGTCAATTACATATGCGTATGTTTAAAGATGGTGACACCATTACAATTGAACCGTTTAGAGCAGTTGCTTTTCCTGTAATTAAGGATTTAGTAGTTGATCGTATGTCATTTGAACGCATACAACAAGCTGGTGGTTTTATATCCGTAAATACTTCTGGTAATACGCAAGATGCAAATGCAATACCAATATCAAAACACGATGCAGATGAGGCTATGGATGCTGCAACTTGTATTGGTTGTGGAGCCTGTGTAGCTACTTGTAAAAACTCATCGGCAATGTTGTTTGTTGCTAATAAAGTTTCACAATTAGCATTATTACCACA
>CAZSQD010000046.1:0-12358 GCA_964608925.1 uncultured Kordia sp. | reverse complement strand
GGTGAAGTTGAAGATTACACGGTTAATATTACAAATGGCGTTGCAGATACAACTGTGCCTGTGATTACATTAACTGGTGCATCAACAATTAACCTAACTGTTGGAGATGCTTATACTGAACAAGGAGCGACTGCAACTGATAATGTGGATGGTAATTTAACATCAAGCATAATTACAACTGGTTCTGTGAATACTGCAACTGCAGGAACTTATACAATCAATTATAATGTAAGTGATGCGGCTGGTAATGCTGCAACGCAAGTTTCTAGATCTGTAATTGTAACTCAGCCTGTAAATACAACTGTAGTGTTAACATTAGTTTTTGATAATTATCCTGAAGAAACAAGTTGGGAAATTCAAGATAGTTCAAATTCAATAGTAGCATCTGGAGGAACTTATGCTTCTCAAACTGACGGTTCGACACTAAATATAAGTGTAGATTTACCTACTGGATGCTATTCATTGATAATGAAAGATGCTTACGGTGACGGAATGTGTTGTGCTTATGGAAACGGTTCATACACACTTAAGGATGGTGCAACAATATTAGCAAATGGAGCTTCTTTTAAAAGTTCAGAAACTAAAAGTTTCTGTGTTGGTGGTGCAACTTTAATTACAACACATGCGTTTATTTCGTCAATAAATAATGACTCTGTAAAACCTATCTTTGATATATTTCCTAATCCTGTTGGAAACAAATTGAATATTTCTCTTCTTGACTTTGAAGCGCAAGAATATCAAATATTTAATATGCTTGGAATAGTAGTGCTTAAAGGTAACTATTCTAACACTATAAATGTCTCTAAATTACCTGTAGGGATTTATATGATTCAATTAAATATTGGAGAAAAAACAAAAGCGAAACGATTTATTAAAAAATAAATCATTAACAAGTTTTAATAATAAAAAACCCAAGTAAATATTACTTGGGTTTTTTGTTTACTAACAAAAGTTTACACAATTACAGTATTCTTTATAACCAAAAAAAGCCACCCAATTGGGTGGCTTTTCTCTATTTAATCTTTTTTCCTTGGTTATCATAAAAATGATATTCAAGATATGTGTAAGCATCTCTTGGTTGTATTTTTATCCATTGTTTATGTTCAAAAAACCATTTTGAACGGATGGACGGAAATCCTTTTGTTAAAAAGGCTGCAATAAAAGGGTGTGCGGTTAACACAATGTTTTTATTACCTTTATTAATAAGTCTATCAATATCCGAAGTTAATTTTTGTACGAGTACAATAGGAGCTTCTACTTCTTTACCGTTTATATTATTTGGGTTTTTTTCAACCGTTTTAATATCCATTACGGGTCTAACACGCTGTCTTGTAATTTGGACTAATCCAAATTTACTTGGCGGTAGTATTTTGTGTTTTGCTTTATCATCTTCCATCTCATCTTTTAAATGTTGAAACAATGCGTTTCTATTTTCAGATTTTGACATATCGATAAAGTCAACTACAATAATACCTCCCATATCTCGTAAACGTAATTGACGTGCAACCTCAGTTGCTGCAATTATATTTACTTCAAGCGCTGTATCTTCCTGACTTTTTGATTTATTTGAACGGTTACCACTGTTTACATCTATTACATGCAATGCCTCGGTATGCTCAATAACCAAATAAGTTCCTTTTGTGGAAGAAACGGTTTTTCCAAATGCGGTTTTAATTTGTCTTTCTACACCATATTTTTCAAAAATAGGCGTTTGCTTATCTTGGTGTAGTTTTACAATTGATTCTTTTTTAGGTGCAATTTCTTGCACTGTTTCTTTAATTTGATCATAAAGTTCTTCATCATCAACTCGTATTGCGGAAAATGAATCATTAAAAATATCTCTTAAAAAAGAAGACGTTCTATTCATTTCGCTAAGTACGGTTGAAGGGTACTCTGCTTTATTAATCTTTTTACACATTGCTGTCCATTTGGATAGCAAATCTTGTAAATCTTTGTCCAGTTCGGCTACTTTTCTGCCTTCTGCCACTGTGCGTACAATTACACCAAACCCTTTAGGTTTAATGCTATTTACCAATTTCTTTAATCGTGTTTTTTCTTCTCTACTCTCAATTTTTTGAGAAATAGATACTCGATTAGAAAAAGGAACCAATACAATGTACCGACCTGCAATTGAGAGGTCAGAACTTAAACGTGGTCCTTTTGTTGAAATAGGTTCTTTAATAACTTGTACAAGAATAGATTGATTTTGACTGAGTGCATCTGCGATGGCTCCATGTTTATCAATCCCTTCTTCAAATGGGAAATTGTTTAGATTAAAATTTTTTAATTTACCTGTGCTTACACGTTTTACGAATTTCAATAAAGTAGGGATGTTGGGTCCGAGATCATGATAGTGTAAAAAACCATCTTTCTCATAGCCTACATTAACAAATGCGGCATTTAACCCTGGTACTGTTTTACGTGTTTTGGCAAGATAAATATCACCAACGCTAAAACTGTTTGTACTTGTGTCTTCTTTATGTAATTCTACTAATTTTCCATCTTTTAATAAGGCAAAATCAACTTGTGAGGAACTGGATCTAATAATTAATTCGTTGTTCACTCTACATTAATTTTTATCCATACAAAATATTTGTATAGATGGATTCATAATTTTTTTAACCTACATTATATAATAGTATATAAAATATTTGCATATTTTTTTACTGTAAAATATAGGTATTACAGGTTTTTAAACCGAAGGGTTGCATTTAAAACCCGTTTTCAAAGAACTTTTTAAAAAAGAAAAAGTAGTTTAAAACTACTTTTTCTTGTGTCTGTTTGCTCTACTACGTTTTTTACGTTTGTGAGTTGCTATCTTATGTCTTTTTCTTTTTTTACCACTTGGCATAACTTAATGTTTTATTGATTAATAATTTGTTTTTTATTTTACTTCTACCTTAGTTTTTACGCCTTCTAAAAATACTTTTGAAGGTTTAAACGCTGGTATGTTGTGTGCTGGTATTTTAATGGTAGTGTTTTTTGAAATATTTCTACCAGTTTTTTCGGCTCTTGTTTTAATAATAAAACTTCCAAAACCTCTTAAATATACATTATCTCCACTTTCTAAAGAAGTTTTTACTTCTTCCATAAAGGTTTCAACAGTTGCTTGTACATCTCCTTTTTCTATTCCTAGCTTGTCTGAAATTTTAGCTACGATATCTGCTTTTGTCATTGTTATTGTTTTAAGTAATCTTTTAATTGATTTAAGGACGGCAAATATACAAATTAAAAAACCAAAAAAAAGGTCTAATTAATTTAATTTTAACTTATTAAGTGGTAATTATGAGTTAGTTAGTAATTACTGTGTGCTATCAATTAGATTATATTGTATTCTGGATGCGCTTTTGCTATGTATTTTTTTGCGTTTTTAGGAATTTCTACCGTTAAAACATAGCCTAAAACTACAAAAACAACCACAAATATAGTTGCGAAAACAATACCTATTTCAGACTCCAGAATTCTATCTGAACGATATGAAGGAAAGATATGAATAGTTATTTGTATCAGTAATTGAAATACTCCTAATGATGAACCACAAGAATATACAATTTCTTCATACATCCATATTTTTTGTTTTTCCTTTTTACGTGTGTTTACCGTTCGCCTCCATTTAAAGGTTCTGGAATAAATAAACCCCAAAATAATAATTAGAAGCGTTAATACTACATATTGTGGGTATGACATAATTTTAACGTTAGAAATAAAACTAATGCAAAAAATAAGGTTTGCATTAGTTTTGGGAATGTAAAATATTGTTTTACCAATTTAAATACCAATTTATAGTAGGTTTTTCCCATTGCAGCTTGCCGCTCCGTTACCAAATCAGTAAACCCAAAAATGCCGTATTTTTTAAATTCAATACGTAAGGCTTCTTCAAAAGTTATCGTTTCATTTTCTAGCCACTGTTGTTCTATTCCATTTGCTAAATGATCAACCAACTCGGTTTGTAAATCATAATACTCCACATAATGCTGCTTGGTAAATTTATAAAGTTGCTGTATATGTTGTGGTGTTAGTTTCATTAGGCTATGTACTGGTTAAACATTTTTCGTTGTTCTTTTATTGTCTTTTTTACAAATAGCAATAGCGAAAAAATAAAAGGTAGTACTAAAAATAAACTTGAAATTATAATTAGCTTTCCATAAATACTCTCAAATAAATTACTTTTACCCAATAATAAAGAAGAGAACTGTGTAAATATCATAATTATTGATATTAGCATAGCCCCAAATATTTCCATAATTAAAGACCTATATAATTTACGATGTGTTAACCAACGTATTGCCAAATATAGCATTGATGTTACGGAAACATATAACACAATACGCTGTATCTGACCACTAGTGATAACGGCATAAAACTTCCAAATTACCACAAAAAGCAAACCATATAATACCCAAAAAATAGGCTTTTTAAAAAGTTGTTTCAATGTGGTTTTTAAAAACTGTAAGTTCTTTCTTTTTAAGGCTTTTCTTTTTTCTAAAATCAGTAATCTAAATCCTTTATTGTCATCATAAATGGTTTTAGACTGTATCCACTTGGTTTTATCTTTATTAAGTACCCAAGCGCCTATTCTATTGCCAAAATCAGTATGAATTTCAAACACTGCATCTTCAAAGGCAATACCGTTATTGAGTTTTTCTTCTAGTAAATTCGCAATATGATCAATGAGCTCAATACGCACATCCCAATATTTTACCTTGTTTTTAATCAGGTAATCATCAATAAAACCTATTTGTTGTTTCGTTAGCTTTTTCATCTTAATTTACTCTTAAAACGGTTTTATACGTATAATATAGCTCTTTTTTAAGTTGGTAAACCGTCTTAATAAGCACTAACCAAATAACAGTTATAAAAAACTGATAATAAGTTTCTGCTTTCGCAGTTTTTATAAAATTAAAATGATGAAGCAAGTACATTGAAGGCATAAGTATTAATAATGCTACCAATCCATTTGCTAAATGTTTTTTGAGTTCAGATAGTTTTCGGATATATTTATAGTCAAGGTATGTGAGTATTAAAAACATTGAGAAAAGTATAATCCCATAATTCCCTGCTTGTATTGTAAGATAAAACAATAGCATTATAAACCCTGCCATTTTACCGCCTAAACTTATTTTATGTATTTGTCTTTCTATTGGAAAATACAATACTATATAAGAAATTCCCATTAAGCCTACACCAACCCATTTCAATTTATCTACATACATACTAAAATCAAAATAATAATTCAATATTATGGTAATGATACTATAAAACAATACTTCTGGTTTTACTACATTTTTACTAAACCGTGTAGTAATTTCATATAAGTTGTTGTGGTTTTTTAATTCATAATCACTTAATAAATCAGCTTTATTTACCACCATATAACTTTTAAATCCATCATAAAAACTCAAGTTTTCATCTTCATTTAATTGTGTTTCAAGAGCGGTAGCAATATGATCTACCAACTCTAAACGCACATCAATATATGTAATTCCTGAATTTTTTAAATAGGTATTTATAAACTGTATTTCCTGTGTAGTTAGTGTTCTCATTATGTCAAACTAATTTGAGGGTTTACCAATACTTGCATGGTTTTAATATACTGTGCTAATTCATCTAACTTAGTTACGGTTTCTTGCGTGCCTTTTTCCGTCAATTTATAATATTTACGCAAACGGTTATCTACTTTTACTACCTCAACTTCCAAAACACCATCTGCTTCTAACTTATGTAATGCAGGGTATAAAGCGCCTTCTGTTATATTCAATTCCCCTTTGGTAATTGCTTTTACTTTTTGGGTAATTTCATAACCGTACATTTTATCGTTTTCTGATAATAACTTTAAAATAATAGTTATTAAACTTCCTTTATATAATTTTGAGTTGCTCATAATGTCTGTTTTCTGGCAACAAATATACATAATTTATTTACATACATAAAAATTTTATGTATATTTTATGTCGATTATCATTCCATATCCCGTTCGGTTTATTTATTTTTGCTGTAAATTTAATTATTATTATGGGCAGATTTCATTCACTTCGCATTCAAAAAATAAAAAAAGAAACTTCTGATACCGTTTCTATATGTTTTGAAGTTCCTGAAAATTTAAAGGAAGATTTTAAATTTGTAGCGGGTCAATACCTTACATTACGCACCAATATTAACGGTAACGAAGTAAGGCGTTCATACTCCTTATGTTCCGCGCCAGCATCTGGAAAGTTATGCGTAGCCATAAAACAAATACCAAAAGGAGTGTTTTCAACCTATGCAAATGTAAATTTACAAGAAGGAGAACATTTAGATGTATCTGTGCCTGAAGGTAAATTTACGTTACAAACGGATGCTAAAAACCGTAATTTTTATGGTGCTTTTGTTGCAGGTAGTGGTATTACTCCTGTAATGTCAATGATTAAAAGTGTTTTAAATAATGAACCTAACAGTACTTTTGTATTGTTATACGGTAATAAAACACCTGAAAATACTATATTTCATACCGAATTAAATCAGCTTTCAAAAGATAATTTCGGGCGCTTATTTATCTATTACACCTACAGTCAAGCTAATGAAAAAGAGGCTTTATTTGGACGTATTGATACTGAAAAAGTAAATTATATTTTAAAAAATAAACATAAAGCTGCTACTTTTAGTGATTTCTATTTATGTGGCCCTGAAGAAATGATTAATTTGGTAACCGATGAGTTACAAGAAAATCATGTTGTAAAAAATAAAATCCATTTTGAACTGTTTACCGCATCAAAAACCACTGCTGCTCCTATTGAAACTACAGGAGAATTTAACGGTACTGCACAAGTAACCATCTTGGTAGATGATGAAGAAACAACCATTACTGTAAAAGAAAACGAAACCATTTTAGATGCCGCATTAAAAGCGGGTATAGACGCTCCATATTCTTGCCAAGGTGGTGTGTGTAGCTCTTGCGCTTGCATAGTTACTGAAGGAAAAGTGCAGTTGCTTAAAAATGCTATTTTAACCGATGCTGAAATTGAAGAAGGCTTAACCTTGTCTTGTCAAACCGTACCACGTAGTAGTGTGATTAAAATTGATTTTGACGAGGTGTAAATTAAGTAGTGATGGCTAAAAGAGTACTTTAAAACATTATAATATCCGTACAAACTTAAAAACCCTTCGTTAGTTTAATGAAGGGTTTTTAAGTTAATTACCTCCTTTAATACAATGTTATCTGTTTATAATACAATATTATCATTAATAACACTTATCAATACAAGGAGTGTATATTTGCATTTTAAAAAATTCACCCCATGAAAAAGACATTACAAGTATTTATTTTTTTAGCGACAAGTTTTACGTTTGCTCAAGTAGGAATAGGCACAACAATCCCAAACACAAGCGCTGCACTAGATATTACATCTACTAATAGTGGGCTCTTAATTCCTAGAATGAGTGAGGTAAATAGGATAGCTATTGCTACTCCTGCAACAGGCTTGTTAATATATCAAACTGATGGAGTTACTGGTTTTTGGTATTATAATGGTACTATATGGACTACACTTGGAGAAGATTTAGATTGGACAATTTCAGGTGCCGATATCTATAATGCAAATACCGGTAATGTAGGTATTGGAAATACCACTCCAACAGCAAAATTTCACCTTACAGGAACAACAGCACTTTCTGGTGATGTTGTGACAACAACTTTATATACGAATGATTTTTCTTCAGGTGGCGTTTCAAACACAATTAATGCAACAAATGTATGTACAACTTCCCCTAGTATTTGGCACGTGAAGACGATTGATGCTAGCGATGTTGTATGGTGCGATGCAGCTACAGGAGAGATAGCATACATATAATATAGCAATAGCTGTTATCAAGACCAGACCATTACAGAAGGTAACTTTACACCAACCTCTACTTCAATTGCTATATCATTTAATTATGGGTATCAAGGTTATAATGCTACTACTACATTTGTTGTTTCATTATATAATGAAACAACTGGAGGTACAACTACATTACTTGACTTATCTCAAGCTACTAACGCTGGCTTTTTTAATACTTCTTACGCTGGAACTCATACCGTAATAGCAGGAGATAGTTATTCTTTAAAATTTCAATATACAGGTAAAACCGCTTCTGGTGCACTTGTTGATGATATTTTGGTTACTCAAACCAAAACTACCACCAATACGTCAGAGTCTTATATGTTTAGATTAGAAGATGGTAAACAACAAGATGGTTATGTTTTAACGTCTGATGTAAATGGAAATGCAACATGGAAACCTACATCTGGAGCATATACCTTTACAAACGGATTAAATGAAGCTTCAGGAACAACTAAACTTGGTGGCACACTTACTGAAAACACTACTATTGATGCAACAAATTTTTCATTAAACGTAAGTACTCCTGGGAGAACAAATATGTTATACGTAGATAAAGATGAAAATGTTGTGAAATTTGGATGGAATATTGGAACACTAATTGATTCTGGGGTTTCTGTTAATATTGACGGAGCATCTTCAACTATAGAATATATTACATCTAATTGGAATCAGAAAGATAATGGTACAACCACTGGTGTGGGATCTGTAGAATTTCTAATTGATGGAAACGATATTATCGCTTCTAGTCATTCTTTCCTACCTTTATACCATGATGATCCTCTAATAACAGATGGAGTGAAATATGGTCAAAAAACCCCCTTAATACAACGTCAGATATAACCTTGAAAAATAATATCAAAGAGCTTGATCATGGTTTAAAAGCGATACTAAAACTAAAACCTATTTCTTATAAATGGAAAAATAATAAACGTGGAGAAACTACAATCTCTAAAAATCAACAAGAAACACATTTAGGCTTCTCAGC
The DNA here is from genome assembly GCA_964608925.1 of uncultured Kordia sp. Lineage (GTDB taxonomy): Bacteria > Bacteroidota > Bacteroidia > Flavobacteriales > Flavobacteriaceae. The sequence continues at coordinate 3,514 of CAZSQD010000046.1, read as the reverse complement.
ACAACAATTACTTAAAGTGATACCAGAAGTGGTAAAAACACATTCTTGGAAAGTTTTAAGTGAGGCTACTCCAGGAAAATATACTAGAGTTAAAAATGATAAATTAGCGGTTCGGTATAGTGAAATTATCCCTGTAACTGTAAAAGCAATACAAGAACAACAAGAGCAAATAGTATCTTTAAAAGAAACTTTAAAGACTACCACTAAAGCATTACAAGAGCAAATAAACACTCTAAAAGCTACTATTAAAGCATTGCAATAAAAGATTACATCAATACTCCTACAAAAAAATACCTTAAGACATCTTAAGGTATTTTTTTTGTAGCATTGAGTCTGCCTCAAAATAAATTTTCTTATTCAAAAGGTCTAATGCCAATTTATACCTTTCGGTGTAAAACACTAAGGCATTACCTCACAATTTAATTGGCGTGAAACCTGCGTTTTTTTACAATATTTTTTACAATAATTTCTACACGCCTATCATATTCTGAACCTTTATTTAACGGTACTTTATGGCGCATACCTTTATAACGCATACGCTCTTTTGCTATCCCTTTACGGCGCAAATACATATACACTGCTTTTGCACGTGCTTGAGATAAGTTTTGTTTTTTACTTTTACGATCAATAGCATCTCTACCAAAACGAGTACAACAAACATGTCCTTGTATTTCAATATACAAATCAGGTCTCGTATTTAAAATTTTAGCTAATTTTTTTAAATGCGGAAAAGATGCTTTCGTAATCCACGCATATCCTTCTTGAAAATGTAAGTTTTCTAAAATATAACGATCCCCAATATTTATAGGGTTTATAATTTTATTTTCAATTAAGGTTTCATTTACTTTAGGTTTCGGAATAACGGTATTAATATCAATAGTAACCTTACGGTTTAACCCACGTATAATATCGGTTTCTACCTCATCATATTTTCTGATAATTACTTCTCCTTTTCCTTTTACAATTTTAAAAGAAGTTTCTGCAATACCAATACTTAATAAATATTCTTTTACGCTTTTTGCACGTTTTCTTGACAAAACCATGTTTGTTTCCAATGAGCCTCTATCATCCGTATAACCATAAAGTGTAATTTCTACAATTTTTTCTTTCCCTAGATCGGCAATAAAGGTATCTATAGTGGTTTTACTTTCAGCTTTTAAAGTAAAAACTGCGGTGTTAAAATACACACTTACATCTCTATGTTGTGTTTGTGAAAATACAGTAATACCGTAAAATAGAATTAAAAATAAAAAGTAAATTTTTCTCATTGCTTGTGCGTTTGGTTTGCAAATGTAATAAATTCAAATTCAATGCCAAATTGAATATTTTTACTTTAAAATTTTTGCGTATTCACTACTATTTAAAATTTCAATTCCCTTTTGTATACTTTTATGGTGTTGTAAATGGTAGGTGTATAGCCCTTTTTTATAGAAATAACGAATTACCAAACGATCTTTGATTAATTCTAACAACTCTTCCTTATTAGTGGTTAAAGCAGTTGTTTTTGCTGTTTTAATACTATTTTTTAACTGATTAATTTCAGCATCTAAATTGATGTTATCTTTTTTGGCTTGTTTTTCTAAAGATGTTACTATTTTTTCGGTGCTGGTTTTGTATTCAAAATCACTACTGGTTACGTAATTTTTAAAATTATTGTAATCGGTTTCTGTAAATTCAAAGTCGGCTATATTTTCAAATTTATGTTGGTAAAAAAATTTTGTACAGTAATTAAATAAAACTCTCTCTTTTGCTAATGCTAAGGTAATGTTACTGTATTTGTCTTTTGCAATTTTTACATCAGGATCAATACCACCACCATCATAAACGGTTCTACCGTTTTTAGTTTTAAAGGCGGTATAATCTTTCTTATCTGTACGTACTGCTTTATTATCTTTATCTCTATCCCAATAATCTAATGCCTGAATACATCTTCCGGAAGGTGTAAAATAACGTGAAATAGTAACTTTTAACTGTGTGCCATATGTTAATTTTTTAGGGCGTTGTACCAAACCTTTTCCAAAACTACGAGAACCTACAATTACGGCTCTATCCAAATCCTGTAAAGCACCTGAAACAATTTCACTTGCCGAGGCACTCCTACCGTTTACTAAAACTACTAAAGGAATTTCTAAATCTACTGGTTGCTGGCTGGTTTTATAGGTTTTATTGTATTTTTTTACTTTTGATTTTGTGGTTACTAACACTTCTCCTTTGGGTACAAATAAATTTGCCACTTTAATAGATTCTCTTAGTAAACCACCCGGGTTTCCACGTAAATCTAAAATTATTTGAGTAGCACCTTCTTCTTTTAAAGCTAATAGAGCTGCTTTAGTTTGTGCAGATGCTTTTGCATTGAACTTTTGTAAAACAATATATCCCGTTTTTTCATCAATCATTTTGTAAAATGGTACGGCATCAATTTCTATTTTACCACGAGTAAGGGTTGTTTTTAAGGTTTTTCCTTGACGTTTATAGCTAATTTCAATAGTAGAGTTTGCTGCACCTTTTAGTAAGGTTGTAGTGTCCTCTTTAAAGTCGGCTACTTTAATGTTATCTATTTGAATAATTTCATCTCCTGCTTTTAAACCTGCTTTATCAGCTGGGTAACCTTCATACGGTTCTACAATAAATAAATGACCCTCTTTACGGTAAATAGACGCGCCAATACCACTATATGCTCCTGCTTGATTAATTTTGTATTTTTCTACATCTTGCTCGTTATGAAACCGCGTGTACGGATCTAATTCCTTCAACATACTTTTTATAGCAGTGTCCATCAACTCTCCTGGGTTGGTTTCATCAACATAATTCATGTTGAGCTCTTTAAAAAGCGTGGTAAATATTTCTATTTGTTTAGCAATTTCAAAGAAATCGGTTTTAAAACTGGATACGGAAACGAATAATACCAGTGCAGCTATTGGAATTAAGATTCTTTTTTTCATAGTATATTATTCCCTCTTAATCTCCCGAAAAGGGAGAAACGCCGTACAGGAATGATGTGCGTTTTAATTATTATCTCGAGGCGATACTTCCTCGTGTGAGAAAGTGTGTTTTTAGTATCGCTTAACTATTTATTTTTTCATTTAACTGTTGCAATAAAGATACCATAATTGTGTTTAACACTTCGTACTCTGGTGTTTTTTTTCCTAAATACAAAATCATACATACGTGTTTTTCGGTTACATCTTTATGTAGTAATTGCTTATTTAGTCGATACGTTTCACGTAACAACCGTTTTATACGGTTTCTATCTACTGCGTGTTTAAAATTCCGTTTAGATACTGAAACCCCCACTTTTAGTAAAACCTCATCCTCAAAATCTACTTTTTTATAAATAATTTTTACAGGAAATTTAGACACGGTTTTACCGCCATCAAACAACTGCCCGATTAGCTTACGACTTTTTAATTTTTCTATAGTATTGTATGTATTACTCACTGTTGCCACACCCCTCTTAATCTCCCCCCTCAAGGAGGGAATTACCTTTGTGGAATGTTTTGTTTTTAATTTAAAT
>CAZSQD010000045.1:7108-12396 GCA_964608925.1 uncultured Kordia sp. | reverse complement strand
ACAACTACGGTATATTCATATATTTATGGGTCTGTAATGACATTTTCCATTTGGGGTTTTTCATAACAAAATCAACCATAAGTGGTATCATTTCATCGCGTTTACTCCATTCGGGTTGTATAAACAACATACAATCTTTCCCCACACGTTTTGCCTGTTCTTCTGCAAATTCAAAATCATTTTTGTTAAAGATAATCATTTTCAATTCATGAGCCGCATCACACACTTCTTGCAAGGGTAATTTTGTTTTTTTAGGTGAAAGGCAAATCCAATCCCAATCTCCTGATAATTTGTATGCCCCAGAGGTTTCAATATGTGTTTTTGCGCCGTTATTTTTTAAAGCTGTTGTTAAAGGACTCATGTTCCACATTAATGGTTCACCACCAGTAATTACAATAGTATCTGAGTGTTTTAAGGCGCTTTCAGCAATTTGAAGTGTACGGGTTGGTGGGTGCAAACTAGCATCCCAACTTTCCTTTACATCACACCAATGGCAACCTACATCACAACCTCCAATACGTATAAAATACGCAGCGGTACCTTTGTAATATCCCTCTCCTTGAATGGTATAAAATTCTTCCATTAACGGAAGCATCTCTCCTTTATTTACTAATTCTTGAATTTCTTTTTGCATATTATCAGCAAATATAGGGTTTAACTCATAAATGTAAAACCGAAAAATGATAAATCTAAAAATGAAACGAAATTAATTAACAGACTTGTATTTAATTCTAAGAGTCTTTACACTCTTTTCTTTCTTCTTTTATCTAAAAAATAGTATTTTTATCAAAATTTATATTTCAAATGAGTTCAAAAGAAGATTTTTTTAATCATATCAATACAGGATATATCACAAAAGGTGATGCTATTACTGTAGGTGCAGCAATGCTAGAAGGCGAAACCTTAACAAATGCCTTGGTGAAAATACCCTTAAAAACCTTAAATCGCCACGGATTAATTGCTGGTGCAACAGGTACAGGTAAAACCAAAACATTGCAGGTTTTAGCTGAAAATTTATCTGAAAAAGGAATTCCTGTTTTACTAATGGATATGAAAGGGGATTTATCTGGTTTGGCACAACCCAGTCCTGGGCATCCTAAAATTGATGAACGCCACCAAAAGATAGGAATCCCGTTTGAAGCTAAAAAATTTCCAATAGAAATTTTAACCTTATCTGAACAAGAAGGAGTGCGTATGCGAGCTACGGTTTCTGAATTCGGACCTGTTTTATTATCACGTATTTTAGATTTAACCAACACACAATCAGGTATTGTATCCGTGATTTTCAAATATTGTGATGACAATCAATTAGGTCTTTTAGATCTTAAAGATTTTAAAAAAGTATTGCAATTTGCTACTGGCGAAGGTAAACAAGAATTTCAAGAAGAATACGGTCGTATTTCTACCGCTTCAACAGGTTCAATATTGCGTAAAATTATAGAAATTGAACAACAAGGAGGTGATTTGTTTTTTGGCGAAAAATCTTTTGACGTAAATGATTTAACAAGAATTAACGAAGAAGGCAAAGGATATATAAACATTTTACGGTTAACAGACATTCAAGACCGCCCAAAACTATTTTCTACCTTTATGCTAAGTTTATTAGCTGAAATTTACGAAACTTTCCCTGAACAAGGAGATGCTGATCAACCAGAATTGGTGCTGTTTATTGACGAAGCACATTTAATATTTAAAAACGCTTCAAAACCTTTATTAGAGCAATTGGAAAGTATTGTAAAACTAATTCGTTCAAAAGGAGTTGGTTTATACTTTGTAACACAAAACCCTACGGATGTACCGGAAGGGATATTGAGCCAATTAGGGTTAAAAATTCAACACGCATTACGTGCTTTTACCGCAAAAGATCGTAAAGCTATTAAATTAACCGCTCAAAATTATCCTGACACCAATTATTATGACACTGCCGAAATGCTAACCTCATTAGGTATTGGTGAAGCTTTGGTATCTGCTCTAGATGAAAAAGGACGTCCTACACCACTTGCTGCAACACTAATGCGTGCGCCTATGAGTAGGATGGACATTTTAACGGATAAAGAGTTAAATGAGGTTATTGACGATTCTTCCTTAGTTAAAAAATACAAAGAAAACATTGACCGTGAGAGTGCTTATGAAATTTTAGAAGACAAAATAAAAGACCTCAAAGAAGATAAAAAAGAGGCTGCAGAACGTAAAGCAAAAGCTAAAAGTAAACGCAGTACATCAAGTAGACGTAGCACACGCCAAAACCCTATAATTAAAGTACTAACAAGTGCTACTTTTATACGAAGTGCTTTAGGAATTTTAAAGAAATTTTTGTAGCCTAACAGTTAAATATTAACTCTTAAAAAGTTACCTAATTTTTCGAGTAATAAAAATACTAACCCTTAAAAAGTTACCCGTTTTCACGGGCATAAAATGAAAAAAATAATTTTAATAGCAATAGCATCCTTTGCATTAGTACAATGTGCAAAAAAAGAAAATCCATTTTTAATAGAAAATGGAAAAATAGGAAACCTTAAAAAAGAATTTACACTAACACAAATTGATTCGGTTTTCGCCAAGGACTCCATAGTAAAACCCGTTACTGATGATGAATTTACTGGTAACATTAATGATATTGAGATTTTTGAAAAAGGCGGGAAACACTTATTATCATTATCACCAAATGATGATAAAACCATTAATATTGTAACCTTACATGATGTGCGTTATCAAACCGAAAAAGGCATCAGTTTAAATAGTACTTTTAAAGATTTTAGAACACATTATGAAGTTTCTAAAATCAACAGAATGTTAAATAATATCATCATAGATTTTAAAAACCAAGAGTTTTATATTACCGTTGATGTCAATCAGTTACCAAGCGAATATCAATTTGACTACAATGCAAGAGTGGAGGCAGTAAGTATTCCTGATACCGCAAAAATTAAAAGCTTACAGTTAGATTGGATGTAGTTATCTGTAAAGCGCATAAATAAATTTAGTTGAAAACATTTTTTAAAATAGCACTTAAAATATTGACATTTGCATTCCTAACCATTGTTACTCAAATTGGCGGGATTGCATACTTGATTAGTTTGTTTTTGAATACTAAATGGAAAATGAATTTAAAATTAAAACCACTCATTACTTTTACAAGTATTTATCTTTTTTTTACGTTTTTACTTATCCCTATAATTGCTCCAATTTTTGGAAGAGAAAAAGTAATCCATAACCCTAAAATATGCCCTACTAATTATTTAACAATCTTATTAAATAGAATCTATGTACGTCCAAGTTTAAACACGTTGCTTTTACAAACAACGAGAAAATTAGAAAACACTACTATTAAAATTCATTATTTAGATGCTAATTTTCCATTTATTAATAAATTTCCATTACTACCTCACTTAAGTCACAATGATGGCAAAAAAATTGATATTAGTTTAATTTACGAAAATAAAAAGGGAGAAATTTCTACCAAACAAAAATCTATTAGTGGCTATGGCATTTTTGAACACCCAAAACAAGGTGAATATAACCAAATTAAAAGATGCATTCGTAAAGGTTATTTCCAATATGATTATCCCAAATATATAACTTTTGGGTCTATCAACTCAAATTTAAAATTTTCAAAAAAAGGAACAAAAAAGCTAATTCAAAGTATTTTAAATAGCCCTTTATTAGGAAAGTTATTTATCGAACCGCATTTAAAAAACCGATTACATTTAGATGACAAACGAATTAGATATCATGGATGTAGAGCTGTTAGACATGATGATCATATTCATATCCAATTAAAATAGATGACACATCCCTACTTTCAAATATTTTACTAATTATTTTTTTTAGTTTCTTTATATAAATACGACCAATTAAAAAAATGAACTAATGAAAAACTTTTTTGCCCCTTTATTTATTATTGCAATTATTGTATCTTGTAGTAACACTACACCAAAGCAAACTATGAAAAATACAAAATCAGAAGATTTAAAAACAGCTTATTTTGCAAGCGGATGTTTTTGGTGTTCTGAACTAGTCTTCGAAAATTTAAATGGCGTAACCAATGTTGTAAGTGGTTATGCTGGCGGGCATACTAAAAATCCTACTTATCAAAGCAGTAACACAGGGACAACAGGTCATGCCGAGGCTATAAAAGTAACCTACAATCCTAAAAAAATAACTTTTACTGATTTGATAGATGTCTATTTCGCATCCCAAGACGCTACACAAGTAAATGGGCAAGGTAATGATATTGGAGCACAATATCGTTCTATTATTTTTTATCAAAATGAAACCGAAAAAGAGATGATTCTAACCAAAAAATCCGCCTTAGCAAAAAAACTAAATACACCAATAGCTGCCGAAATTCAAGAATTTAAACAATTTTGGATTGCCGAAGATTATCATCAAGATTATGCTAAACTACACCCTAACCATGGGTATGTAAAAGAAGTATCTGTTCCAAGATTACAAGCCGCACAAAGAGCTTGCCCTTTATTATATAAAAAATAACATTAATTTGATGTTCACTTTTTTTACAAGAAGTCAATTTTTTTTATACATTTGTCGAGTATATCAATAAACACATGAAAAAAAATACTTATTTCTAATCCTTCTAAGCCTACAAACATTATACGCTCAAGACACCAAAAATGTTTTATTTTTAGGAAACAGCTACACCTATGTTAATAATTTACCAAGCCTTACTCAACAGGTAGCGGCATCAACAGGTAACACGCTTACTTATGACAACAATACTCCTGGAGGCTATCGTTTACTAGGGCATTCAACTAATATTACGAGTCAGAATAAAATAAAAGCTGGAAACTGGGATTATGTTATTTTACAAGAACAAAGTCAATTTCCATCGTTTCCTGACAGTCAGGTTGCAACAGAAGTTTACCCTTATGCACAACGTTTAAATGACAGTATTGTAAAATACAATCCTTGTGCAAAAACAACTTTTTATATGACATGGGGTAGAGAAAATGGTGATGCTAGCAATTGTGCAGGATGGCCAGCAGTTTGCACCTATACAGGAATGGATGATTTATTACGCCAACGCTATCAAATTATGGCAAATGATAATAATGGCATAACGGCTCCTGTTGGTGCTGTTTGGCGTTATTTAAGAACCAACCATCCTACATTAAATTTATATGCAAGTGATGGTAGCCACCCTTCTTTAATAGGTAGTTATGCTGGAGCTATTACATTTTATTGTACCTTATTTAGAAAAGACCCTACCTTGGTTACTTTCAATTCATCGCTTAGCACTGCTGATGCTACTATTATTAAAAATGCTG
>CAZSQD010000045.1:0-7098 GCA_964608925.1 uncultured Kordia sp. | reverse complement strand
ATCCAAAAATCTAAATAATTATTATTTCCCAACTTTTTTTTACATGATTTAGAAAATACCTTATCGTGATTATTTTAAATTAATTGCTTAGTACTGCTTATGATAATATTATTAAAAATGCTATAAAAACTGTTGATTTTGATGATTTTACAGAATGGAATATTGACAAATACGATCCCATTGCTGGTTTTAACCACACAAATACTAACGAAATATTTACCTTTATAAATACGAGTCAAAACGGAATTTCCTACTTGTGGGATTTTGGAGATGGCAATACCGCTACACAAGAAAACCCTACACATACATACAGTAGTACAGGTGATTTTACAGTAACACTAACAATTACTAATTGCAATCAAACTCATCATACAACTACAACGGTTACCGTAAATGCACTATCCGTTCAAGGTCATGAAGAAAATACTGGTTTTATAGTACTCAAAAACCCAGTTTACAATGAATTAGAGATAACAGCTACTCTATTTGCTACAACCACACACACCATTGCTATATACTCGGTATTGGGACAAGAAATTTTTAAAAAACAAACTTCACTACAAGTAAATCAAAAAATAAACACACAATCATTACAAACAGGTGTCTATTTTATTCGAATTACACATGAAGATAAACAGGTTTTTACTACTAAATTTTTAAAATTATAATAGCACATCACTAATGTGCCTAAAACCGAAAGCAATTTGTTTTCGGTTTTTTCTTTTTTTATCCTATCTTTGGATGCATAAGAAAAAAACAAAATGACCTATCAAAATACACTCGCTTTCGCAAAAGAATTAGATGCTAAAGACCCCTTAAAAACATACCGAGAGCAATTTCATATTCCAAAAGACAAGGATGGTAACAATTGGTTGTATTTTACAGGAAACTCATTAGGCTTACAACCCACAGCAACAAAAGAATACATCAATCAAGAATTAAAAGATTGGGCAAATTTTGGTGTAGAAGGGCATTTTGAAGCTAAAAATCCTTGGATGCCGTATCACGAATTTTTAACTCAAAATATGGCAACCATTGTTGGTGCAAAACCTATTGAAGTGGTTATTATGAATACCTTAACTACCAACTTACACTTGTTAATGGTATCGTTTTATCAACCTACAAAAACAAAATATAAAATTGTTATTGAAAGTGATGCCTTCCCCTCGGATCGTTATGCTGTACAATCTCAATTAAAATTTCACGGTTTTGATACTGAAGAAGGATTAATAGAATGGAAACCTCGACAAGGAGAAGATTTATTACGTATAGAAGATTTAGAAACTATTCTTGATGAACAAGGAGATGAAATTGCCTTGTTATTAATTGGTGGTGTAAATTATTATACGGGTCAATATCTCGATTTAAAACGCATTTCTGAGATTGGTCACGCTAAAAACTGTATGGTAGGTATTGATTTAGCACACGGTGTAGGAAACATAAAACCAGAATTACACAATAGCGGAGTCGATTTTGCCGCTTGGTGTACCTATAAATATTTAAATTCAGGTCCAGGAAGTTTAGGAGGCTTATTTGTACACGAAAAACACGCACATAATAAAGATTTAAATCGCTTTGCAGGTTGGTGGAGCCATAATAAAACCACCCGTTTTAATATGCGTCAAGATTTTGATGTGATGCCTGGAGCAGAAGGATATCAATTAAGCAACCCGCCTATTTTATCAATGGCAGCCATAAAAGCATCATTAGATATGTTTGCTGAAGTAGGCATGGATGCGCTCCGTGAAAAATCTGAAAAACTAACAGGTTATTTTGAGTATTTACTAAATACTATTGATAGTGATGCCATTAAAATCATCACCCCTAGCAATCCAAAAGAACGTGGTTGTCAATTATCCATACAAGTAAAAAATGCCGATAAAAATTTACATACCAAACTAACCGAAGCACATATTATTACGGATTGGCGAGAACCAGACGTAATCCGTTGCGCACCAGTATCATTATATAACTCTTTTGAAGATGTGTTTTTAATGGTTGAAAAACTGAAGGAATTGGTGTAAGTCATAGGACGACAACCAAAAAAATATAACTAAACAAGATACCCACTTTCGTGGGTAATAAATATGAACAAAGGAAAATTAATACAACACAAAGCCACACCAAGAGGCAAATTTCCACACGTAAAACGTGTTGGTGATTTCATTTTTGTTTCAGGAACCAGCTCAAGAAGAACTGACAATACTTTTGAAGGGGTTGAAGTAGATGAATTTGGAACTACCAAACTCGATATTAAAGCACAAACAAAAGCCGTTTTAGAAAACATAAACGATATTTTAAAAGAAGAAGGTGCTAGTTTAAAAGATATTGTAGATGTTTCTTCCTTTTTAGTAAACATGAACGATTTTGGCGGTTATAATGAAGTCTATGCACAATATTTTGACTATGATGGCCCTACGCGTACCACCGTTGCTGTACATCAATTACCGCATCCGCATTTATTAATTGAGATAAAAGTGATTGCTTATAAAAAATAAGATTAGAGAATATAGAGCAAAGATAAAAAAAGTCTTTTTTCTATATTCTATATTCTTTTATCTTCAAAAATATGAAAAAAATACAAAATTACATAAACGGAACCTTTGTAAACCCTACTCTAAATGGGTGGATGGATAATTACAACCCAGCAACTGGCGAAGTATACAGTCAAATACCTAATTCCACTCAAGAAGATGTAGAAAATGCGTATCAAGCTGCTGCAAAAGCATTTGAATCTTGGAGTAACACTACCATTGATGAACGCAGTAGAATCATCAGTAAAATAGCACAATTAATTGAAGAAAAAATAGACGAACTCGCACTTGCCGAAAGCATTGATAACGGAAAACCTTTATCCTTAGCGAAAGCGATTGACATACCACGAGCCTCTAGTAATTTTCAGTTTTTCGCCAATGCCATTACACAATTTTCTAGTGAAGCACATGAAAGTGTAGGTTTAAATGCATTCAACTTCACCTTACGTCATCCAATAGGTGTGGTAGGTTGTATTAGTCCGTGGAATTTACCCTTATATTTATTCACATGGAAAATTGCCCCAGCTTTAGTTACTGGAAATACCGTAGTTGCAAAACCCAGTGAAGTCACCCCAATGACCGCTTATTTATTAGGTAAAATTTGTAACGAAGCAGGTTTACCAAAAGGTGTTTTAAACATCGTTCACGGATTAGGACACACTACTGGTCAAGCAATTGTAGAGCATCCACAAATTAAAGCTATTTCGTTTACAGGAGGTACCACCACAGGAGCACATATTGCTCGTGTTGCTGCACCTATGTTTAAAAAATTATCATTAGAATTAGGTGGTAAAAATCCGAATTTAATTTTTGCCGATTGTGATTATAATAAAATGCTTGCCGTTACTATGAAATCAAGTTTCGCCAATCAAGGGCAAATTTGCCTCTGCGGAAGCAGAATTTTTGTAGAACGTAGCATCTATGAAAAATTTAAAACCGATTTCATTGCCAAAACAAAAGCCTTAAAAATAGGAAACCCTTTAGCAGAAGACACCAATATTGGCGCTTTAGTATCTAAAGAACACTTAGAAAAAGTAAAATCGTATATTGACATTGCTGAGCAAGATGGTGGCACTGTTTTATGTGGGGGTGAGTATGTAAAAGTTGCTGGTTTTGAAAATGGGTATTATTTACAACCTACCATAATTGAGGTAACCAATGCCAATTGCAGGTTGAATCAAGAAGAAATTTTTGGTCCCGTAGTAACCATCATGCCATTTGATACTGATGAAGAAGCGTTGCAACTTGCCAACGGGGTCCGCTATGGTTTATCCAGTACCGTTTGGACAAATAACCTGAACCGAAGTATGCATTTAGCCAAACATTTAGAAGCAGGTATTGTATGGATAAACACCTGGTTAATGCGTGATTTACGTACTCCTTTTGGCGGCATGAAAGATTCTGGTGTTGGACGTGAAGGTGGTTTTGAGGCTTTACGCTTTTTTACTGAACCTAAAAATGTATGCATAAAATACTAAAATCCCACCCCTCCCAAAGGGAGGGAGTATAAAATAAATGAATGAAAACATTAAGTAATATTTACTTTGCTCTTTTTTTTTTACATCTAATTATTGGCAAAAAATTAAAACAGCTCAAAAAATATAAATGGCTAATCATTATTTCTTCTTTAAACTTATTATTATTTGCATTAATTAGAACAGATGGAGTGCATGTAACATCAAATATAGGATTTAGTGTATTATCAGAACTGTTGGGTTTTAGCGGATCGTTTAATAGGGATTATGAATATCTATACTTTTACATCTCATTAATATCACTATCAATACAATTAATCATTGAACTTATATTACTAAAATTAAGCAAAAACAACAAATATAAAAACACATTACCCCATAACCGTGTTTCTTCCCTTCGGGGAGATTAAAGAGGGGCTTATTATGAACTTAAATTTAAACAACAAACACGCATTAGTTTGCGGTAGCACACAAGGAATAGGGAGAGCAACAGCTATTGCCTTAGCAAATGAAGGTGTTAGAATAACCCTTTTAGCACGTAATGAAGAAAAACTAAAACAAGTTTTAGCCGAATTACCACAGCAACGCAACCACGATTATATTGTGTCCGATTTTACCAACCCTACCGTTTTAAAAGAAAAACTAACCGATTACATTACTAAAAACCAAGGGTTCCATATTTTAATTAATAACACCGGAGGTCCAAAAGGTGGATTATTACATACCGCATCAGTTGAAGAGTTTACCAACGCTTTTTCAATGCACATTGTATGCAATCAAATTTTAGTACAAGCTTGTTTACCGTTTATGAAAAACGAAAAATATGGTAGAGTATTAAATGTAATATCTACATCCGTAAAAGAACCAATTCCTGGTTTAGGAGTGAGTAATACCATCCGTAATGCGGTTGCCAATTGGAGTAAAACTCTTGCTAGCGAATTAGCTCCGTTTGGTGTTACAGTAAATAATGTATTACCTGGTTTTACAAATACCGCGCGTTTAGATGCCATTATAAAAGCTAAAGCCACTAAAGCCAATTGTACCGAAGCTGAAATGACTAAAATTTTGAAAAGTTACGTACCTGCAGGACGTTTTGCAAAACCCGAAGAAACGGCAGCTGCCATTACTTTTTTAGCCAGTGAAAGCGCAAGTTACATTAACGGTATTAACCTACCTGTTGATGGAGGGAGAACTAAGAGTTTGTAAAAGAAAATCTCGTTTCCTTTAAAAGATTACATACCATACAAAAAGACCGTTGAGTATATGAAGCGTTGGGCATTTAAAAGCACTTCTTTTCGGTTTATCACTATCTTTATTTATAAGTACTAATTTTGACTTAATCGCTTATTGCCCAATGATTTATATACATTGTTAGGTGTCTGGCTTTTCTTTCCGTAAACTTGCTAGCGTTGGCGTGAAAGCTCTTTTAAATTTGTGAGGGACGAGCAACTTTAAATGTGCTTGAACTTGCGTTGGGTTAACTGGCAAAGTCTACATATTCTTCTTCAGGTATATGCTCATTTCTGAGAATTAGATATTGCGAAAACTCGGGATTAATAATATCTTCAGACAATTCTCTTACTGTCGTAACTTCATTCAGGTAGTTACTCTGCCTTTCACTTAAAGTAACTTTGTGTTTTATAGAATTATCATCAAATAATCTAATAATGTGTGTGTCAAGTAACTTATGATGATTATTGCAAAGCCACAAACCATTATTTCCATTAATGGCGTGTGCTAGTTTTTCATCTTGATTAATGTTATTATTCATTTTTATATCGGCAACAGGCCAGATGTGTGCTCCTTGTATTATTTGAGGGATTTCACATTCGCATAAAGCACATTTCTTGTCTCCTAATTTTTCTAAAAGGTTATAAATATATCTAGGTGAACGAAGACTATTATTTTCTCTAAATTCAGACTCCTCTAACGTGATTGTAGCATTAACTACACTAAATCTCTCTAGACTCAATAAATAGTCTCTAGCTATTTTAGGAAGTTTTCTTAAATTACCTTCCTCAATTTCGAATAATTCAATATTGTTATAGCTAACTCTATATATGGCAATGCATAATAATGACGTTTCGTACTTATTTGCTCCATACAGTTTGCCAAAAACTTGTATAACATCATCAGTCGATTTAGTAATATAAGATGAATTGTTACCTGAATTTCTACCTCTAATATTATTTTTTGCAAGAATTATATCCTCAACTGTTTGAAATGGCTGAATAGTATATGGTACTAATAATAATTCATTAATAAAGTTTGTGCCGACAGTTTTCATTAGTCGATACATAAACTTAAAGTAATTTGTTTTAATTCTAGGTATTTCTTCTTCTGCTAATGGTAAAAAATAACAAAAAACACCTCTAGATTGGGAATCATTCAAGCTTTTTAATAGAGCTGTAGGAAAACTTTGAAAGCAAGCGTTTCGAGAATCCTTTTTTTGAAATAAAAATATATAGAAGTTATTGCCTTCAAAAGTTAGAGTTGCTAACTGTCCTTCATTAGTTTCATCAGTATATGAAACGGTAAAAACAGATTGACCTGTGATTTTAAAACAGATATCTTCAAGAATTTCATCAGATAGCAAATTATTGTATAACTGCCCAGTCCTTACAAACTGTTGAAATCTGTTCTTTATTACAAAATGTGGTGCTGTCATTCTCGTCATAGTTTACTATCAATATTTCTTTTCTTTGAATACCTACAATTTCATTAATGTTTATTAAGCGATAGTTATTCAGTTTTATCCAGTCTTTCAATTCTTCATTTATCTGCCCTTTATGCTCAATTACATATGAAATCATAAAACGAATTGATTTTTCATTCAATAAATCCGCAAATTTAAACAACCTTTTTTCTGCTTCAATTCCCCAACCTTTAAATCCTCTTTTCCCATCATTATATGCACCTGTCGTTAATCGGTATGGTGGGTCTAAATATAGAAATGTTTCTTTATCAATTAAGATGTTAAGTTCGGTGTAGTCAATATTTACAAACTCAATATTTTTTTCTTTTATTATTCTTGAAAAAGAAATTAACTTTTCTAAAACTTTATCATTAAACCATCTCATTCCAACAGG
>CAZSQD010000044.1:0-12428 GCA_964608925.1 uncultured Kordia sp. | reverse complement strand
TGTTTTTTAATTAATTATTGTGTGTATTGCATATCAAAACGACCCTCACGTATATGGTGTAAATTACCTTGAAAATCAATAACATCAAACCAAAATGTACCTGATACTATTTGATTTGTAGTGTCAAGTTTTGTGATTGTTAATTCTCCTGTATTAATGTGGGAAGTTTCAGAAAATATAGTTGATAAGTTTGATTTTCAATTATCTCTAAATTATTTGTACTAAGACCTATTAAAGTTGAATTATTATTTTGATCTCTTCGGTTACCTTGTAGGGCAAAATGATAGCCTCCACTAACAAATTGATACACGCAGTCTAATGGGTTTGAGCCGTAAGCTGGCAAAAAAGCTTGTCCATCTAACAGGCAACCAAAGGTATTAGCACCAACTTGTGTGGCAGGTGGTAGTTGGTCTATTGGGTTGGTTGGTGTATCGTCATCATTTTTGCAACAGCTTAAAGTAAATAGTGTTAGTAGGAGTAAGATTGTATTTTTCATAATTAATGGGTTTTTTGTTTGCTTGTGGTTTTCAAATTTAGTAAAAAAAAAAAATGAATTAACAAATGTTAATGGGTTTTTTTGTATATTTTTTCATAGTTTTGTATTTGTAGTTAAAATAATTGTGAGAAATTTTTTTGATTGCATTGTTTGAAAAACTGCCTACCTTGTAGGTGGTTTTTCTTTTGTTGGTGTTCCTTTATTTCATTGGCTTGTTTTTTAATTTTTAAGTATTATTGCAATTAATATTCCATATCAAAACGTCCATTGCGAACCTCTATTATTTCATTGGGATCAGCATTACTGTTTACACTCTCAAGTGTATTTAATTTTGCATCAAACCAAAAGATACCGCTTAAAATAGCGTTGTTAAAGTCATGATGGGTAATAGTTAGTTCTCCAATAATTATTGTTGTGGTAGCATAATGATTATAAACATAATTTGACAAAGGATATCTTTCATAATAAACTCCAAATTTTGAGTCACTATTAATTTCTTCCGTTAATTGATAGGTTTGCCCTACTTGTAAAGCCGTATTTCCTATATATATATATCCTATAATGAATATCATTTACAACCTTTGTAATCCCTAATGCAAAATCTTGTCCATTAATGTAGTTACAAACTAAAGGTTGTAGGCTTTGGTTGTTGGGTAAAAAGGCTTCACCATTTACCAAGCACCCTGCGGTATTAGCTCCTATTTGGGTAGCAGCAGGCAACTGTTGTATGGGCGGTAAATTGGAGTTGTCATCATTATTTTTGCAACAACTTAGGGTTATTAATGCAAATAGTAGTATGGTTGTATTTTTCATGGTTAATGGGTTTTTTGTTTGCTTTTGGTTTTCAAATTTAGTAAAAAAAAAAAAATGAATTAACATTTGTTATGGGGGTTTTTTTATGAAATTTGTATATTAAAGTCCTAGTTTTCAATATTAAAACGCTTTAAAAAACGCTTATGCGTAGGAAGTTTTTTTGTTTCTATAAAATTTAGTATTTTTGATTTATCTACAAATAGAAAAATAAAAAATTATGGCAAACGGTTCATTAAACAAAGTAATGTTGATTGGTAATTTAGGTGATGATGTAAAAATGCATTATTTTGATGGCGGCGGATGTATTGGGCGTTTTCCAATAGCAACTAGTGAAAGTTACATGAGTAAACAAACCAATGAACGCGTTACTAATACCGATTGGCACAATATTGTAGTGCGTAATAAAGGAGCTGAAATTTGCGAAAAATACCTTAAAAAAGGAGATAAAGTATATATTGAAGGGCGTATTAAAAACCGTCAATGGCAAGATGATACTGGTAACACCAGGTATTCAACCGAAATACACGCTACCGATTTTACTTTTTTAACCCCTAAAGGAGAAAGTGGAGCAAACCCTGCAACACCACAGCAACAAAACAACCCTGATGTTGCGGCTGCACCACAAGTTCAAAAACCAGCAGAAACAAAACTTGAAGTAGAAGATGATTTGCCATTTTAAATAGCGGAGCTATAGCCCAATGAGTTCATATTACTTCAAAAATATATAGGTTAAAATAACTCCTTAAACTCGTGGTTTGAGTAAATTTAATAACGGGGAAATGCCCGAATAAAAAATAGTAACACTTTTTAAAATAATTTATAATTCTAAAATATGGATCCTGATCCTCCCAGTTTTTTAATTCTTTTTTTAATTACCAATACCACCCTATTTGGTAGTATGGGGTTGGTTATACTTTTAATTTTATCGGCATTAATATCAGGCAGTGAAGTTGCCTTTTTTTCACTATCTCCCACACAATTAAGTGATGATGGGGCAGCGTTTAATAATAAAAAAACCGTTGTTAAATTAGTGAACAATCATAAAAAACTATTAGCAACCATTTTAATTGCTAATAACTTTATAAACATAGCCATAATCCTTTTATTTGCGTCTTTAAGTAATGTGTGGTTTCGTAATTTAAACTATACCGTATTTGGGCTTATTAATTTACGCTTCTTTTTAGAAGTTGGTGTTGTTGCTTTTTTAATTCTTTTATTTGGTGAAATTTTACCCAAAGTTTACGCCAGTAGAAACAATGAAAAATTTGCTGGGTTTATGGCAAAACCATTGTTGTTTCTTCAAAAAGTACTACATCTATTTAGCACACCTATGCAAATGGCTACTAATTTTATTGAAAACCGTTTAGGAAAAACAAAAAACAATTTAAGTATTGATGAGCTTTCTCAAGCGTTAAAACTCACTCATGAAACCGAAACTTCACATGAAGAACAGAAAATGTTGCAGGGTATTGTAACCTTTGGAAACACCGATACCAAACAAGTAATGCGCCCTCGTATTGATGTTTTTGGATTGGATTTTGAAGATGATTACCAAACAATACTTCCTCAAATTATAAAATCAGGATACTCTAGAGTTCCTGTTTATAAAGAATCATTAGATACTATTGAAGGTGTTTTATATGTAAAAGATTTACTACCACATTTGGATAAAAAAACCTTTAAATGGCAAGAATTACTTAGAGCTCCATTTTTTGTTAGTGAACATAAAAAATTAGATGATTTATTAAATGATTTTCAAGAAAAAAAAGTACACCTCGCTATTGTTGTAGATGAGTATGGTGGTACTTTAGGGTTAGTTACCCTTGAGGATGTTATTGAAGAAATTGTAGGAGATATTAGTGATGAGTTTGATGATGATGATTTAGTATATTCTAAAATAGATGATTGTACTTATGTTTTTGAAGGTAAAACCTCATTAAAAGACCTCTATAAGGTAACTGATGTTGATGTTGATTTGTTTGAGGAACACAAAGGAGAGGCTGAAACTATTGCTGGTTTTGTACTAGAAATTTCAGGAGGGTTTCCTAAAAAAAATGATACTGTAACTTTTCAAAACTACTTATTTACCATAGAAAATTTAGATAGAAAACGTATTAAGCAAATAAAATTAATACTCCCAAAAGAAAATTAATTTGATTAAAAAATACAATCATTAGCTTAATTTATGATTGTAGAAACTATAAAAACCTCAAAACACATAAAAATAGTGTGTTTTGAGGTTTTTATTTTTTAATGATTTTTAGGTTATTCTACCCAATCCGCAACAAATAAGTTGGTGTCATGTCCGCCACCATTATTTCTATTTGATGAAAATATTAACTGCTTACCATTTGGTGAAAACATTGGAAAAGCATCAAAAACACCATCAAAAGTAATTTGCTCTAAATGAGTTCCATCTACATCAATCATAAATAAGTTAAACCCATCATGTTTTGCTTTATGGTGATTGGTAGAAAACAATACTTTCTTTCCGTTAGGATGAAAAAATGGTGCCCAATTGGCACTTCCTAAATTGGTAATTTTCTTTAAATTACTTCCATCTATATTACATACATATAATTCCATATGTGTTGGCATTACCAACCCTTGCGCTAATAAATCTTTGTATTCCTTAATAGCTTTTGGTGTTTTAGGTCTTGATGAACGGAAAATTAATTTAGTGCCATCAGGTGAAAAGAATGCACCACCATCATAACCTAATTCATGTGTTATTTGTTTAACCTCACTACCATCAATATTCATAGTATATAACTCCAAGTCCCCACTACGAGTTGAAGTAAAAACAATTTTATCACCTTTTGGGGAAACAGTTGGTTCCGCATCATAACCATCTTGATTTGTTAATTGTTTAATGATATTTCCCTTTAAATCGGCTACAAAAATATCATAACTATCATAAACGGGCCAAATATATTTACCACCATGGTCTTCTTTTTTAGGTACAATTGGGCAATCTTTACTATTTAAATGTGTAGATGAGTATACAATAGTACTATCTCCAGGTAAAAAATAACTACACGTTGTACGTCCTTTTCCTGTACTTATTAATTGTGGAATTTCAGCTTTACCTAATGGACTTAAATCTTTCACATAAATTTGATCACAGCTCAAGCCCCATTTTTTGTTATTCGCTTGAAATACAATTTTTGATCCATCAAAACTCCAATATGCTTCTGCATTATCTCCACCAAACGTTAATTGTTTAATGTTTACTAAATGTTTTTCTTGCTCATAGTGTATTTTATTAACCACTTTTGTAGC
Organism: uncultured Kordia sp.; assembly: GCA_964608925.1. Lineage (GTDB taxonomy): Bacteria > Bacteroidota > Bacteroidia > Flavobacteriales > Flavobacteriaceae. The sequence goes on along the minus strand of CAZSQD010000044.1, from coordinate 7,837 downwards.
TCCTGTTTTTGCATCTGAATGGTGCTCATGATTGTGTTCCTTTTTACAAGAAACTACCATAATTAAAAGTATTAAAGTATAAAAAAAGTATTTCATAGTATCTATTTTAAAATCAAGAGGGTAAAACCCATAATTATTGTCTAATTTTGTGCGAAAATAGAACTTTAATTATGAAAAATATATCGATATTCGTATTATTTATAACGCTTATATCTTGTAAAAATGAAAACGCACAACCAACTACTACGGTAATTGATTTATTAGAGCAAGTAAAAACAGATGTCGCTTTTTTAGCTGATGATAAATTGGAAGGGCGAGAAACAGGTACAAAAGGTGAAAAATTAGCGGCGGATTATATTGCAAAACGTTTTAAAGAATTAGGGTTACAACCTAAAGGCACAAATGGTTATTTTCAAGATTTTAACTTCACGCCAAAAGCACACCCACATGCAAAAGTAAAATATACGGATACTGTAACTGAAAAAAGCATTACTGGTAGAAACGTATTAGGTTTTATTGATAATAAAGCCGAAAAAACTATTGTTATTGGCGCACACTATGATCATTTAGGCTATGGTATTGAAGGTTCTTTATATAAAGGTAAAGAAAAACAAGTACACAATGGTGCTGATGATAACGCAAGTGGTGTAGCTATTTTACTACAACTTGCTAAAATGTTACAACACACCAACTCTAATAATAACTATTTATTAATGAGTTTTTCAGGAGAGGAAATGGGTTTATTAGGTTCTAATTACTTTGTAAAAAATGCAACAATTTCTACAAAAAACATCAACTATATGATTAATATGGATATGGTAGGACGTTTAAAAAAAGACAGCACATTAGCGGTTTATGGAGTGGGTACAAACCCTAATTTTAAACAAATTATTGAAGCTAGTAATCATAAATTTCATTTGGTAGAAAAATTATCAGGTGTTGGCCCTTCAGATCATACTTCGTTTTATTTAAATGATATACCTGTGCTACACTTTTTTACAGGGCAACATGCTGATTATCATAAACCTACAGATGATATTGATAAATTAAACTATAAAGGAATGTTAACCATTACCAATTATGTATATGATATTATTACTGACTTAAACGATAATGGTAATTTAGTATTTAAAAAGACTAAAAATGAAACTTCAAAAGGACGTAATTTTAAGGTTACTTTAGGTATTGTACCAGATTATCTATTTGAAGGAAAAGGAATGCGAATTGATGGTACAAATGAAGGTAAACCTGCACAAAATGCAGGTATTTTAAAAGGAGATGTTGTCATTCAAATTGGAGATATTAAAGTAGCAGGAATGCGAGATTATATGAAAGTATTAAATGCTTTTAATAAAGGTGATAAAACTACCGTAATTGTAAAAAGAAACGGTAATGAGCTGGTATTACCCTTAACATTTTAATCGTAATTTCTTCTTAAAAAAAATCAATCAAAAAAATGGTTAAAATTGGCAATATAGAACTCCCTGATTTCCCACTTTTATTAGCACCTATGGAAGATGTTAGTGATCCTCCGTTTAGAGCATTATGTAAAGAACAAGGAGCGGATGTGGTGTATACCGAGTTTATCTCTTCTGAAGGGTTAATACGTGATGCTGCTAAAAGTATGATGAAATTGGATATTTACGAAAAAGAACGTCCTGTGGGAATTCAAATTTTTGGCGCCAATTTAGAATCTATGCTACGTACCATAGAAATTGTAGAGCAATCACAACCCGATATTATTGATATTAATTTTGGTTGTCCCGTTAAAAAAGTAGTGAGCAAAGGAGCAGGAGCAGGTATTTTAAAAGACCTTGACTTAATGGTTTCATTAACCGAAGCCATGGTAAAACACACTAATTTGCCCATAACCGTAAAAACCCGTTTGGGTTGGGATGCCGATACTATAAAAATTGTGGAAGTAGCGGAACGCTTGCAAGATGTTGGATGTAAAGCTATTGCAATACATGGGCGTACCCGCGCACAATTGTACAAAGGAGCTGCTGATTGGACTCAAATTGCCGATGTAAAAAACAACCAACGCATGCACATTCCTGTTTTTGGAAATGGAGATGTAACCACCCCAGAAGATGCAATGCGTATGCGTGACCAGTACGGTTTAGATGGCTGTATGATTGGTAGAGCCACTATTGGTAACCCGTGGTTTTTTAGAGAAGTAAAACACTATTTTAAAACAGGAAACCATTTAACAAAACCAACCATGAGTGAGCGTATTGATGCGGCACGTAGGCATTTACAAATGGCAATTGATTGGAAAGGGGAGCGTTTAGGTGTTTTTGAAACTCGCCGTCATTATACCAATTACTTTAAAGGGATACCTCATTTTAAAGAGTACCGTACACAAATGGTAACTACGGATAACAGTGAAGGTGTTTTTAAAGTATTTGATACGGTAGAAAAAGAGTTTGGAAACTTTCAATTCTAATTTCAAAATGATCCTCTAATAAAAAATACCTTATTCATTTTGGGCATTCCCTTGTAAAAACACAAGGTCGCGCTATTACTGCTATCTTTTTATGCTAAAGCTACATTTGTAATGTGGTTTCCAAAAGCTTCATAAAGTCGCTTTTAAAACCACACAAATATTAGCCATACCCTAAAAAGGATATTCGTGCTATCGCTAATGCGAAGGAAACTTTAGGTTTTTTATAATACCTACTAAAATTCAAAATGCACAATTAAATTGTTTCTTTTAAGCTTATTTACCCCAATTTATTTAACTGTAGCTTAGTGGCTAAAACAGAAATTATTTTTTAGTACTAATACTCTCTTTTATTGCTTTTAAAACACCCAAATAACGTTATTGAAAATCTTTTTGCTAATCCGATAAGAAGCTATTTTTGATGCTAATAACCCTAAAGTAAAGATGGTAAATAACACCGTCATTATATCTTTAACATTTAACTCTACAGGATAAGCAAAAGGTGTACCTGGTATTTTTATAAACTCAAAATAAAGCTGACTACTAATTAATAACATTCCAATTACTACACCTATTGTACCACAAATTGTAGTTAATAGCGCGCCTTGTAAAAAGAAAATTTGTTTAATTTTTTGTAAAGGCAACCCTAAATTATTCATTGTTTTTAAATCCGCTTTTTTAGCAATAATCATCATTATAATGGCACCTATTACATTAAAAAGAGCGATTATTAAAATGAGGGTAAATATTAAATAAACAGCAATATTTTCAGTGTTTAGCATTTTATGTAATGCATCATTTTGTTCTAATCTGTTTTTTAAAAGTATTTTATCTTTAAAAATAGTTTTCAACTCTTTTCTAAAAAGTGCTTCATCAAGGTTTTTAATCGTTTTTATTTCAATAGCTGTAACGGTATTACTATCATACTGCAATAACTCCCGTGCAGCAGCTAAAGAGGTGTAAATTAATTGTTGGTTGAGTTCCTCATTAATTTCAAATAACCCTACGTTTTGTACCGAAACTTTTGTGAATGTTTTTTCATTTATTTGCCCTGAACCTGGTTTAGGAACAAACATTTCTAAGTAAGATGTGTAGTCAAAAACCCCTAATTGTAATTTATCTGCTAATAAAAACCCTGCAACGGTTTGGTTTGTTTTAGGGGTAAACCATTGCCCAGAAACCACTATGGAATCTGCTTTTACTGTGTTTCTAAAATTTCCATCAACTCCTTTTAATGTTGCTAATTCATTTTTAGATTTAAATTGTAAAAAAACTTTTTCTTCAATAACAGCACTATAACTTATAATATTAGCGTTATTAGAAAGCTCTTCTTTTTGAAAACTAGTAAGTTGTAAGCGTTTTCCTGTTTGAGGTAATACCTTAAAATCAGGGTCTATAATGTTAGAATAAGATAAGCTAAAGGTTTTTAAACCTGCAAAACCCGCTAAAACAATAAGAAGTACCATAGCTCCAAAAATAACCCCTGCTGCGGCTATTTTAGAAATAATATTTATGGCATTGTTATTATTTTTAGTAAACAAGTAGCGTTTAGCTATGTAAAGTGGGAAATTCAATTATATGTTTTTTCTGTCATCTAATAAAGCACTGTTTTTTATTGGGTCTTCTTCTCCTTTTAATGATTTTTCAATGTTTTCAATATAATCTAAAGAGTCATCTATAAAGAATGATAAATTAGGCATTCTACGTAACTGATGGCGTGTACGTTGTGCTATTTCATGTCTAATCAATACTTTATTAGATTCAATACCCGCTAAAAGATCTTTTGCTTTATCCATAGGAAAAATACTTAAATATACTTTTGCTATTGATAAATCCGTAGTAACTGTAACTTTTGAAACTGATATTAGTGTACCATGTAAGCCACCATCACGTACTGCTCCTTGTAAAACATCTGCTAAATCTTGTTGTAAAACGCCTCCTATTTTTTTTTGTCTGTTTGTTTCCATAGCGCAAAAATAATATAATAATGTATTTTTGTAGTCATATTTAGGGTTTAATACCAATAAACTTTAAAATAATTTAGTGCAACACCCTATATTTGATGAAAATACCCAAAAATTAACCCATCGGGCTATCGCCCCGTGATTAACACTTTTATAATGAATAAGATAGAACACATCGGTATTGCCGTTAAAAACTTAGAAGAATCAAACGCTTTATTTGCTAAATTATTTGGAAAACCACACTATAAAACGGAAGAAGTGGTTAGTGAGGGCGTAAAAATTTCTTTTTTTCAAGTAGGGCAAAATAAAATAGAATTATTAGAAGCTACAAAAAAGGAAAGCCCTATTGCAAAGTTTATTGCAAAAAAAGGAGAGGGTATACATCATATTGCTTTTGATGTGGATGATATTGAAGCTGAGGTAGTGCGATTACAAAAAGAAGGTTTTGTGATTTTAAATGAACAACCTAAAAATGGTGCTGATAATAAATTGGTAGTTTTCCTACATCCAAAATCAACCAACGGCGTTTTAATAGAACTTTGTCAAGAAAAAAAGATATTAACAAAAAAATAATTAGGTGTATCTACAAATAAGTAGTATTATTGCACCCACAAAACCGGTCCCATAGCTCAGTTGGTTAGAGCATCTGACTCATAATCAGAGGGTCCCAGGTTCGAGCCCTGGTGGGACCACTTTATTAACACACAAAAAGTACGGTTATAAAAAATAAAATTTTTTACCTATATTTTCTTGGTAAAATCATTTTTTTTTATAAATTTACATGATTATGAAAATTAAAAAAAAGAAACCCTTACAATTTTTACTTACTATAGCGCTTGTTTTTACTGTGTTTTTAGGTTATGCAGCTATTGCTCCACAACCACCACAACCTTTATCACCTAATGCGCCTGGACCTGGATTGGTACCTATTGATGGAGGGGTTTTATTATTAGCTGCTGCTGGTATAGCATACGGAATTAGAAAAACAATACAAAAAGATTAGATTACAAGGTGATTGTTAAAAATTACATTCCCTGATATTTTATAAAAAACTAAAAAAGGAGAAACATTAATATGTTTCTCCTTTTTTAGTTTTACATACGTTGTAGTTTAGCTACATATTTACCAATTACATCAAACTCTAAATTTACCAAGCTTTCCTTTTTTAGACTATTTAACGTTGTGTTTTCTAAAGTATAGGGTATAATAGCTACGCTAAATTCATTTATTTTTGAGTTTACCACTGTTAAACTAATTCCGTTTATGGTTATGGAACCTTTTTCAATAGTTATATTTCCTAAAATAGCGTCATATTGAAACGTGAAAATAGTACTTCCGTTTTGTTTTTCAATATTTATACATTTCGCGGTTTGATCTACATGTCCTTGTACAATATGCCCATCTAAACGAGCGCCCAATTGCATACCTCTTTCTAAATTTACAAAATTACCTTTTATAAAATTACCTAATGTTGTTTTTTGTAAAGTTTCATCAATAGCTGTTACGGTATACGTATTGTCATTAATAGCAATCACAGTTAAACACACACCATTATGTGCTACACTTTGATCTATTTTAAGCTCATTTGTAAAATTACTTTTTACTGTAATATGTAAATTAGTGGCTTCTTTTTGGAGGTTTGTAATTTCTCCAATACTTTCAATGATTCCTGTAAACATGGTAATAAATAATTAGTTACTTTTGTAGTTGTCAAAAATACGTATTTTTACAGCATTACACTAAAATCATCATTCAATAAAATATGAATACATCAAATAAAATAGTAATCGGTATCTCAATAGGAGATTTAAACGGTATTGGATCAGAAATTATATTAAATACATTTGCTGACCCACGAATGTTTGATTTTTGTACCCCTATAGTTTTTGCATCATATAAAGCTATGCAACACTTAAAAAAGCATTTTAACGCACCTACACATATTCAACAAATAGATGATTTAGAGCATTTTCGTGAAAATAAACTAAATGTAATAGAAGTTTGGGAAGAAGATTTTAATTTCAATTTTGGAGTTGAAGATAAAAAAGCTGGTGCTTTAGCTATTGCATCCTTACGAGCTGCAACTGCTGCTTTAAAAGATGGTAAAATAGATGCTTTACTAACAGCACCCATTAATAAATCAAACATTCAGTCAGAAGATTTTTCTTTTCCTGGTCATACTGATTATTTAGCACAAGAATTAGAAGGTAGTCCACTAATGTTTATGATATCTGATACGTTAAGGGTTGGTTTACTAACCGATCATGTTGCGGTAAAAGATATTGCAAAAACCATAACTCCAACTTTAATTAAAAGTAAAATTATTACCATAAATGATTCTTTAAAAAAAGATTTTGGTGTACGAAAACCAAAAATTGCAGTGTTGGGTATTAATCCGCACTCTGGAGATAACGGCGTAATTGGTAATGAAGATGATACGGTTTTAAAACCCACTTTACAAGAAATGAATGATAAGGGAATATTGGTATATGGTCCTTATGCTGCCGATAGTTTTTTTGGATCAAATAATTACCAACAATTTGATGCAATAGTAGCCTCTTATCACGACCAAGGATTGATCCCTTTTAAAACATTAACTTTTGGTAATGGCGTTAACTACACCGCAGGATTAAATAAGGTACGTACCTCACCAGATCATGGTACTGCCTATGAAATAGCAGGACAAGGAAAAGCAGATGTTAGCTCTTTTAAAGCCGCCTTATTTGCCGCTATTCAAATAGTTAACCATCGGGAAGAATACAATGAACTGACCCAAGATGTGCTTAAAAAAAGAAAAAAGATATAAACAAAAAAATGTTTATAACGTTATGATTATTAAATAATAATTGTATATTTGCGCGCTCAAAACTTTGTTTTTCAGATGAAAGAGATGAATGCATATCAAGTTCCTTTTACAGGATTAAAAGAAGGAAAACACAATTTTGAGTTTGAAGTAACAAACACGTTCTTTTTACATTTTGGTTATGAAGAGTTTAACAACGCTAACATTCCGGTTCTTTTAGTTTTAAATAAAAAAGCAACCCTAATGGAATTAACATTTACCGCAACAGGAACTGTTAGTTTAAATTGTGATGTAACTAATGAACCTTTTGATCAGGAAATAAATACGACTTTAAATTTAATTGTAAAGTTTGGAGACGTATTTAATGATGAAAATGAAGAAATACTGATTTTACCTCATGGAGAATTTCAAGTGGCAGTGCAACAATACATTTATGAAATGATTGTACTATCCATTCCTGTAAAAAGGGAACATCCAGGTATAGCAAATGGCACATTAAAATCAGAAATGTTTACCAAAATAAAAGAATACAACGGAGAAAATAAAAAAGAGGATCATATAGACCCTCGTTGGAATAAATTAAAGAATCTATTAGAATGAGAATTTTCGTGAAAATGTGTCATTTCA
>CAZSQD010000043.1:0-12464 GCA_964608925.1 uncultured Kordia sp. | reverse complement strand
CCAAAACCCTAGTTTTTATTTTTCTTCTTTTTAAAATAGTTTATTAACATCCTCAATATCTTGTATTTAAAGGGGTGTTGAGTAAGTGTATTAAAACTTATTAACAAAGTGGTATATTGTGGTAAAACGTGGTAAATTTCTTCATACCTTTGACCTTAAGAAAGAATTAAGAGCTTTTAATGATAAATTTAATAGGAACATACGAGTGTAAAATTGACGCAAAAGGAAGAATGATGCTTCCTGCTGTGTTAAAAAAGCAGTTATCCTCCGTTTTGGAAAATGGTTTTGTTTTAAAACGAGCTGTTTTTCAACCGTGTTTGGAGTTGTATCCTATGGAAGAGTGGAATGAGTTGATGCAAAAAGTAAATAAGCTTAATCGTTTCAATAAAAAAAATAATGATTTTGTACGCCGTTTTACAGCGGGTGTAAAATTGATTGAGTTGGATAGTTCGGGCAGATTGTTGGTGGCTAAAGATTTAATTGGATTTGCAGGTTTGAAAAAAGAAATTGTCATTTCATCTTCCGTAAACATCTTAGAAATTTGGGATAAGGAGCAGTATGAAAAAGCAATTGATGATGCAGCGGTAGATTTTGCCGATTTAGCAGAAGAAGTAATGGGTGATAAAAATGAAGACGATGGAATATCATAATCCGGTTTTATTAAAAGAAAGTATAGATGGGTTAAATATTAATCCTGACGGCGTGTACGTTGATGTTACTTTTGGTGGTGGCGGACACGCTAAAGAAATTCTTTCTCGCTTAAGTGAAAAAGGAAAATTATTTGCTTTTGATCAAGATGAAGATGCTTTAAAAAATGCTATTGATGATGAGCGTTTTACTTTAATACATGAGAATTTCAGATATATTAAACGTTTTTTACGTTTCTACGGAATTAAAAAAGTAGATGGTATTTTAGGTGATTTTGGAGTTTCTTCTCACCAATTTGATGTGCCAGATAGAGGTTTTTCCATTCGTTTTGATGGAGATTTAGATATGCGAATGAGTACAAAAATGAAAACATCAGCGTATGATGTGGTTAATTTTTATAAAGAAGAAGAGTTGCGTAAAATATTTTCCGTTTATGGAGAGTTAACCAATGCAAAAGCAATTGCGGCAACCTTAATTGAAGCTCGTGAAGAAACAGCAATAAAAACAATAAAAGATTTAAAACAAGTGTTGGGTAAATTTTTGCCACAACATGCAGAACATAAGGTATTGGCTAAAATTTTTCAAGCCATTCGTATAGAAGTAAATGAAGAGTTGTTAGTTATTGAGGAGTTTTTATTACAAACAACAGATTTGTTGGATAAAGACGGTCGTATTAGTTTAATATCCTATCACTCTTTAGAAGATCGTTTGGTAAAAAGATTTATTAGAAACGGAATGTTTGAAGGAGAACCAGAAAAAGATTTTTACGGAAACTTTTCGGTACCCTTTAAAAAAGTTGGAAAGTTGGTAGTTCCATCTCCCGAAGAAATAAAAATAAACAGTAGATCACGTAGTGCAAAATTAAGAATAGCAAAACGTTTGTAATGAAAAAAAGTTTGTTACATATAGTAAAAGGACGGTTTTTAATAGATGAAGATTCTGCTAAAAATTGGCGTTTTATTTTATTCGCAACCATTTTAACAATAGTAATGATTTCAAGTGGACACCAAGCAGAAAAAAAAGTCCATCAAATTAATAGGTTAGACAAAAAGGTAAAAGAACTCCGTTCAGAATATGTTGATTTACGTTCCGTTTTAATGAAAATAAAAATGGAATCAGTAGTTGTAAAAAAAGTAAAACAAAGCGGTTTGGTGACTTCAAATGTGCCACCACAAAAAATAAAAATCACAAAAAAATAATATTGTGTCAAACACCAATAAAAACATATTGTACAGGTTGTATGTTGTTGTAGCATTTCTTTTAGTGCTTGCAATTGCAATTGTATTACAGTTGGTGAATGTGCAATATGTTGATGGTGATAGCTATAGAGAATTAGCGGAAAAACGTAGTATTAAACGTAAAGTAATTAAAGCAAATAGAGGTAGTATTTATGCGGATGATGGAAGTTTGTTAGCTACATCTGTACCTAAATATGATATTCGTTGGGATGCGGTTACGGTTACGGATAAAAATTTTAAAAAATATGTGAATGCTTTAGCAGATTCATTAGCAGTAATGCTTCCTAAAAATGCTTCGTATTACAGTAGAATGTTAAAAAAAGCACGTTTACATAAAAATAGATACAAGCTAATTACTAAAAATTTAGGCTATTCAGAGTATATCCGAATTAAAAATTTCCCACTCTTTAAATTAGGAGCTAATAAAGGAGGTATTATTGTAGAACAACGTACAATTAGAGAGCATCCTATTGCAGGTATTGCACGTAGAACCATTGGCTTTAAGGGTTCTGGGGCAGGAGTAGAAGGTGCGTATAGAGATTATTTAAAGGGTGTTGATGGAGAACGATTGGTGCAAAAAATTGCAAAAGGACAATACAAGCCTATTAAAGATGAAAACGAAATAGAGCCACAAAATGGGTTGGATATTGTAACTACTCTAAATGTGAATATTCAAGATATTGCGCATCATGCATTATTGGAGCAGCTGGAAAAATTTGAAGCCGATCATGGTACTGTTGTGGTTATGGAAACAAAAACAGGGAAAATAAAAGCAATATCAAACCTAAAAAGAACTACAAAAGGTAAATACTATGAGCAATTAAATCATGCTATTGGAGAATCTTGTGAACCAGGATCTACATTTAAATTAATGGTAATGGTGGCGGCTTTGGAAAGTAAAGCAATTGATAGTAGTACAGTAGTAGATACAGAAAAAGGAGTACTTACTTTTTTTAATAAATATAAAGTTAGAGACTCCCGTAACGGAGGTTATGGAAAAATATCTGCAGCACGCGCTTTTGAGGTTTCTTCAAATACAGGTTTTGTAAAAATTGTTCAAAAAGGATTTGCTAATAAGCCAGAAGCGTTTGTAAATCGTTTGTATAACATGGGATTAAATGAGTATTTAGGGTTGGATTTTAAAGGAGAAGGGAAACCGAAAATTCCACATCCAAATGATGCAAGCTGGAGTGGTATTTCATTGCCATGGATGGCGTATGGTTATGGGGTTTCATTGACACCTTTGCAAACACTTACCTTTTATAACGCCATCGCGAATAACGGTGAAATGGTAAAACCTCGTTTTGTAAGTGAAGTTAGAAATTTTAAAAAGGAGAGCCCAATAAAAGTTTTTGAAAAAGAAATTATTAATCCTAAAATATGTTCAGATGCTACTATAGGAAAGGTAAAGGAAATGATGAAAAACGTAGTAAAAAGAGGTACTGCAAAAAATATTTATACACCACACTTTTCAATGGCAGGAAAAACGGGTACTTGTCGTACGGATTATGGTGATAAAACAGCTAAAAAAAATTACATCGCATCATTTGCAGGATATTTCCCTGCCGATAACCCCAAGTATTCTTGCATAGTAGTTATACATAAACCAAATACAAGTATAGGTTATTATGGTAATGTAGTTGCAGCTCCAGTATTTAAAAAAATTGCTAAAAAAATATATACGGACACGCCTTTGGTAGATGAAGTGTCAATAGATTTTGAAGTAGATAATAGCTTGAAAAAATCCTATACTTCTTATAATTTAAAGAGCGAAAAAACATATACAGTGATTCCGAATGTAAAAGGAATGAGTGCAATGGATGCCATTCCGTTTTTAGAAAACCTAGGGTTAAAAGTAATTGTAAATGGTAATGGGAAAGTGAAAAAACAATCGCTTAATGTGGGAGAAAAAATAACAAATAATCAAGTAATTGTATTAACGGTATCGTGAAAAATTTAAAAGACATATTATATAAGGTTGCTATTGAAACGGTACATGGAAGTACAGATGTTTTGGTGTCTAATATTCAATTTGATTCGCGCAAAGTGCAACAAAATGATGTATTTATAGCATTAGTAGGTACGCTTAGTGATGGTCATAATTATATTGAAAAAGCAATTAATTTAGGGGCTAAAGTAATTGTTTGTCAAAAAATACCACAAAATTGTACCGAAAAAACAACCTATGTGCAAGTGTCAGATACTAATTTGGCATTAGCAATAATAGCGGCTAATTATTATAAAAACCCATCTAATAACTTACAATTAATAGGTGTAACAGGTACTAATGGTAAAACTACCATTGCTAGTTTGTTGTATCAGCAATTTAAAAATGCAGGATATAAAGTAGGGTTGTTGTCTACCGTTAAAGTCATGGTAGATGAAACGGAATATAAAGCTACACATACCACGCCAGATTCGTTAAAAATTAATGAATATTTATCAATGATGAATGATGCTGGGGTTGAATTCTGTTTTATGGAAGTAAGCTCTCACGGTATTCATCAAAAAAGAACATATGGGTTACATTTTAAAGGGGGTATTTTTACCAACCTTTCACATGATCATTTAGATTATCATAGCACGTTTGCTGAATATAGAGATGTTAAAAAATTGTTTTTTGATCAGTTACCAAAAGATGCTTTTGCATTGGTAAATATTGATGATAAAAACGGTAGTATTATGCTACAAAATACAAAAGCTAAAAAAGTAACCTACGCCTTAAAAAGTTATGCTGACTATAAAGCGCAAATTTTAGAAAATCAGTTTTCTGGTTTGTTATTAAAAGTAAACAATGAAGAGGTTTGGAGTAAATTAATTGGCGCTTTTAATGCTTATAATTTGTTAGCAATTTTTGCAACAGGAGAATTGTTAGGGTTGGAGCATACGGAGAATTTACGCTTAATAAGTATGTTAGAAAGTGTGAGTGGTCGTTTTGAATATTTGGTATCTAAAAACCAAAAAATCACGGCAATTGTAGATTATGCACATACTCCAGATGCGCTTAAAAATGTATTACAAACCATTAATGATATTCGTACAGGCAATGAGCAATTAATTACAGTTGTAGGATGCGGTGGTGATAGAGATAAAACCAAGCGTTCTAAAATGGCACACATAGCTTCAGAGCTAAGTAATCATGCTGTTTTTACAAGTGATAACCCACGTACCGAAAACCCAGAAACCATTATTCAAGAAATGGAAGCTGGTGTTGAGGCACAAAATTTTAAGAAAGCCATATCCATTGTAAATAGATTACAGGCTATAAAAACCGCTTGTCAAATGGCTAATGCCAATGATATTATTTTAATAGCAGGTAAGGGGCATGAAAATTATCAAGAAGTAAACGGTGTACGTACACATTTTGACGACATGGAAACCGTAACCGAATTATTAAACAAATTAGAAAAATAATGACTGTTCGAGCGCTCCCGAAAGTTGTTGAGCCGAGAACTATTAAATCATAAATAAAATGTTATACTATTTATTTCAATTTTTAGAAGAACAATATCAGTTAACAGGAGCAACCTTGTTTCAGTTCATTACGTTTAGGGCGGCAATGGCGGTACTAATGTCGTTGTTAATTTCTATGATATTTGGTAAACATATTATTAATTTTTTACGCAATCAACAAATTGGTGAAACGGTACGTGATTTAGGACTAGCAGGTCAAAAGGAAAAACAAGGTACACCAACAATGGGTGGTATCATCATTATTATTGCCACATTAATTCCAGTATTGTTATTTGCAAAACTAGATAACGTATATATATTACTTTTAATAGTTACCACACTTTGGATGGGGACCATTGGTTTTATTGATGATTATATTAAAAAGTTTAAAAATGATAAAGACGGATTAAGCGGTAAATTTAAAATTTTAGGACAAGTTGGTTTAGGATTAATAGTAGGTTCCGTATTGTATTTTAATGAAAACGTAACGATAAAAGAGCAAGTACCAACACACATACAAACTGCAATGATAAGTAGTAGTAATACTAATTTATTAATACATAATCCTGCTATAAAACAATTTAAAGCTGAAGAAAAATCAACAAAAACTACGATTCCGTTTTTAAAAAATAACGAATTTGATTATGCTGATATTTTAACAGCAATAAATGAAGATTGGGGTAAATATGCATGGTTAATTTTCATACCTATCGTAATATTTATTATCACAGCAGTATCAAACGGAGCAAATTTAACCGATGGTATTGATGGTTTAGCGGCAGGAACATCCGTCATAGCCGTTTCCGTATTAGGGTTGTTTACGTGGTTATCAGGTAATATTATTTTCTCTGATTATTTGAATATTATGTACATACCTCGCATTGGAGAAATGACCGTTTTTGTAGGGGCGTTTGTAGGAGCATTAATTGGATTTTTATGGTACAATACCTTTCCTGCTCAAGTTTTTATGGGAGATACCGGGAGTTTAACTATTGGTGGTATTATAGCCGTAATTGCTATTGCGGTACGTAAGGAGTTGTTGATTCCTATTTTATGCGGAATCTTTTTAGTAGAAAACTTATCAGTAGTACTACAAGTAAGTTACTTTAAATATACACGTAAAAAATATGGCGAAGGAAAACGAATTTTCTTAATGTCACCATTACATCATCATTATCAGAAAAAAGGAATGCACGAAAGTAAAATTGTAAATCGCTTTTGGATTGTAGCAATTATGCTTGCGGTATTAACAGTGGTAACCTTGAAAATGAGATAAAGCGAATTATAATTTTTGATTTACGATTAATTAAATGAAAAACTTAATAATACTTGGTGGAGGAGAAAGCGGAGTAGGAACTGCAATTTTAGGAAAGCAAAAAGGCTACACAGTTTTTGTTTCTGATAAAGGAAAAATAAAAGAAAAGTATAAAAACGTTCTTGAACAAAATGAAATAGATTGGGAAGAATTGCAACATAGTGAAGCTAAAATTTTAGCAGCAAATCTAGTAGTTAAAAGCCCAGGAATACCAGATAAGGTTCCGTTAATAGTTCAGTTAAAGGAAAAAGAAATTCCAGTAATCTCAGAAATTGAATTTGCTGCGCAATTTACCAGTGCAACGTTAGTAGGTATAACAGGTAGTAACGGAAAAACAACAACTGCGTTGCTAACACATCATTTATTGAAAAATGAAATTAATGTAGGATTGGCAGGTAATATTGGTGATAGTTTTGCTTTGCAGGTAGCCGAAAATAAATACGATAATTATGTGTTAGAGCTAAGTAGCTTTCAGTTAGATGGTATTGTTAACTTTAAACCACATATAGCGGTAATTACCAATCTGTCAGAAGATCATTTGGATAGATATGATTATAAATATGAAAATTATATAGCCTCTAAATTCCGAATTACAAAAAACCAGACTGCAAATGATTATTTAATCTATGATGCAGATGATATAGAAATAGAAAAATACCTAAATGAAAACCCAGTAAGAGCAAAACTACTACCGTTTTCATTAACAAAAAAAATAAACCAAGGCGTCTGTTTAGACGGTAATAATATTAAACTAACTATCAATAACGAAACATTAATTATGCCAATACAAAACATAGCATTACAAGGAAAGCACAATATTAAAAATGCAATGGCAGCAGCTACAGTTGCTAATTTATTGAAAATTAGAAAAGCAACTATACGTGAGAGTTTATCTGATTTTCAAGGTGTAGAGCATCGTTTGGAAAAAGTATTAAAAATACAAAATGTACAGTATATAAACGACTCTAAAGCAACCAATGTAAATGCAGTATTTTATGCGTTGGATAGTATGGATAGTCCAACTGTTTGGATAGTTGGAGGTGTAGATAAAGGAAATGATTATGCCGATTTGTTGCCGCTAATTCATGAAAAAGTTAGAGCAATTATTTGTTTGGGTGTTGATAATGAAAAAATTCAAAAAGTGTTTGAAGGTACGGTAGAAATTTTAACCCAAACACAATCCATGCAAGAAGCAGTTAAAATGGCATATATGATTGCTGAAAAAGGAGATAATGTGTTGCTTTCTCCTGCATGTGCAAGTTTTGATTTGTTTGAAAACTATGAAGATAGAGGAAGACAATTTAAAAATGCAGTACGTAAATTATAAACAAAAAACATTTTCTAAATTAATAGAATGAGGCTATCGCCACAATTTAATGACAACAATTTTCAAACATATAAAAGGAGATAAATACATTTGGGCAATTATTGCACTTTTGGCTTTGTTTTCATTTTTACCCGTTTTTAGTGCTAGTAGTAACTTAGCTAATTTATACGGTAAAAGCCCTATGTTATTATTGCTAAAACATGCAGTACACTTAGCTATGGGGTTTGGGTTTATGTATGGAGTGCATAAAATGCCAAGTCATTATTTTAAACGTTTATCTATAATAGGTTTGCCGTTTGTAATAGTACTACTAGTATATACTTTAGCTAAAGGTTCAACTATTGGTGGTGCTAATGCAAGTAGATGGATTCAAGTGCCGTTTGTAGGGGTTTCTTTTCAAACGTCAACCTTGGCAGCTTTAGTTTTAATGGTGTATGTAGCACAATATTTAGCAAACATTAAAAATAAAGTAGTCACATTTAAAATAAGTTTTATAAAATTATGGATACCTGTTGGAACGATACTAATTTTAATTTTACCAGCTAATTTTTCTACTACAGCCATTATTTTTACAATGATTTTAATGCTAACTTTTGTAGGTGGATATCCTATAAAATACTTGAGTGTTATATTAGGGGCAGGACTAGTATTTTTATTGCTATTTGGTTTAGCAGCAAAAGCTTTTCCGGATGCTTTTCCTAACCGAGTAGAAACTTGGATTAGTAGAGTTGAAAATTTTGCAAATGGCGAGGATACAGAGGAAGATTATCAAATAGAACGTGCAAAAATGGCAATTGCTTCTGGTGGGTTAACAGGTTTGGGACCAGGTAAAAGTGTGCAAAAAAATTTTTTACCACAGTCGTCATCTGATTTTATTTATGCCATTATTGTTGAGGAATGGGGGATGATAGTTGGTGTGGCAATCTTATTGTTGTATTTATTTTTACTATTCCGAATGATTGTTTTAATAAATAAAACAACCGATTTGTTTGGTAAGTTTGTAGTTATAGGAGTTGGTTTTCCAATTATATTTCAAGCATTTATTAATATGGCAGTTGCAACGGAGCTGTTTCCTGTTACGGGACAAACCTTACCTTTAATAAGCTCTGGAGGGACATCAATATGGATGACTTGTATTGCATTAGGTATTGTTTTAAGTGTAAGTGGGAATACAAAAGAAGCCGTTAAAAAAGTAAAATTAAAACAAACGGATAACCCTTTAGATGTGTTAAAGGAAGCAATGTAAAAGTAGAATGAAAAATTATAAAATCATATTATCAGGTGGCGGTACAGGAGGGCATATATATCCTGCAATAGCCATTGCTAATGAAATAAAAAACCAGTATCCAAATACTGAGTTTCTTTTTGTAGGCGCAAAAGATCGTATGGAAATGGAAAAAGTTCCTGCTGCGGGTTATGCAATAAAAGGGTTATGGATTTCAGGTATTGAACGTAAGTTAGTATCAAAAAACAATTTATTATTTCCATTTAAATTGTTGAGTAGTTTATGGAATGCTAAAAAAATAATTAAACAATTTAAACCAGATATAGCAATAGGAACTGGTGGTTTTGCAAGTGGTCCATTATTGCAAATGGCAAATGCTAAGGGAATTCCTACAGTGATACAAGAGCAAAATTCATATCCAGGAATTACCAATAAGTTATTGTCAAAAAAAGCAAAAGCAATTTGTGTAGCGTATGATGGTTTAGAACGCTTTTTCCCTAAAAATAAATTGATAAAAACAGGTAATCCTGTACGTCAAGACCTGTTGGAAATTACCTCAAAAAGAACCGAAGCTATTTCGTTTTTTAAATTAGATGAAACTAAAAAAACAATTTTAATTTTAGGCGGTAGTTTAGGAGCAAGAGCTATAAATAAATTAATAGAAAAGGAATTGGATTTCTTTAAAAATGAAAAGGTACAATTGATGTGGCAATGCGGGAAATTATATGAAACGCAGTATCAAAAGTATAATGATAATAAGGGCGTGCAAGTACATGCTTTTTTAAATAAAATGGACTTAGCGTATGCAGCGGCAGATGTTGTTATTTCTCGTGCAGGAGCAAGTTCGGTTTCTGAGTTATGTGTAGTAGGTAAACCTGTATTGTTTATTCCGAGTCCAAATGTTTCGGAAGATCATCAAACAAAAAACGCACAAGCTATTGTAAGAAAAAATGCTGCTATTTTAATTAAAGAAGCCGATTTAAACACACAATTTGAATCCGTATTTTCAGCAGTCATGGCAAGTGATAATAAGCAGCAAGAATTATCAGAAAATATTAAAAAATTAGCATTAATAAATGCAACAAAAGATATTGTAAAACAAGTAATAAAACTAATAAATAAATAACTTAAGCATTGAATCTAAGTAGTATACATAACGTTTATTTTGTAGGTATCGGCGGTATTGGCATGAGTGCATTGGCTCGTTATTTCAAGCATTTAGGTAAAAATGTTTCGGGATATGATAAAACCGAAACTAAAATCACGACCAGTTTACAGCAATTGGATATTGATATTTATTTTGAAGATGCTGTTTCTGTAATTCCAACAGAGTATACGGCTAAAAATACACTAATTGTATATACGCCAGCAATACCAAACACCCATTTGCAATTACAATATTTTATGGCAAATGATTTTAAAATAAAAAAACGTGCAGAAGTATTGGGGTTAATCACCCAAAATACGTTTTGTTTTGCGGTAGCAGGTACACATGGTAAAACTACTACATCTGCAATATTAGGGCATTTGTTAAAAGTATGTAATGCAAATATGACTGCTTTTTTAGGAGGTATAACAGAAAACTATCATTCTAATTTAATTATAAATGGTTCTGAAATTTCTGTAGTAGAAGCAGATGAGTTTGATAGGTCTTTCTTACAATTATTACCAAATGTAGCGTGTATAACATCAATGGATGCTGATCATTTAGATATTTATGGTCAAGCAGATGAGTTGGAAAAAAGTTTTAAGGAATTTGCTGCTAAACTTTCTGATCCAACTAAATTATTTATTGCAGAAGGTGTTGCGTTAAACGGAATCACTTATGGCGTAAATACTCAAACAGATTATGCTATTCAAAATGTGAAAATTGAAAATGGGAGTTATGTTTTTGATATTAAAACACCAACAGAAATTATTAAAAAAGTAGTATTTCATTTACCAGGAAAGCATAACTTATCTAATGCGTTAGTTGCTTTTGCAATGGCGTATGATTATGGATTTGTAGCCAATGATTTAATAAAAGGATTAGCCTCTTTTAAAGGTGTAGAACGTAGGTTTACCTATCAAATAAAAACAGAAAACTTGGTGTTTATAGATGATTACGCACATCATCCTACGGAAATTAATGCGGTACATCAAGCAGTACGTGAAATGTATCCTAATCAGCAAATAATGGTAGTGTTTCAACCGCATTTGTTTAGTAGAACACAGGATTTTGTTACTGATTTTGCTAAAAGTTTAAGTCAGTTTGATGCGGTACGTTTATTAGAAATTTATCCAGCACGTGAACAGCCAATTGAAGGCGTAAATGCTTCGTGGTTATTGCAGAAAATTAATAATTTGGATAAAAAACTAATTGCAAAAAAGAATATTATTTCAGAAATAAAACAATCAAAAGCTACGGTAATTTTAACACTAGGAGCAGGAGATATTGGAGCGGAAGTAAAAAACATAAAAAAAGAATTAACAAGTACATTATAAAATGGAAAATAACGCTAAAAAAAGTTTCTTTCAAACACAACTATTTGCCACTATTAAATTAGTGTTCATAGTTGGTGTAGTTGTCTTTTTATATGCGTTTTCAGGAGCAAGAAATAGTAAACGAATGCTCTCTAAATTAACTTTAAATTTTGAACATCCAGAGCAACTTTTAATCTCAGAAAAAACGGTTAATAACTTGTTAATACAAAATAAAGGAAGTGTAAAAAACATAGCTAAAGATGCATTAATTTTGAGTAAGCTAGAATTGGCGTTAAATACCAATCCATTTATTAGAAAATCAAATGTGTATGTTTCTGTAAACGGGGAAGTTGGAGTAACTATTTTGCAAAAAATACCTCAAGCAAGAGTGCATACAAATGAAACATTTTACATTGACGAAAAAGGAAAAAAAATGCCTATTTCGCCAAATTTTGCTGTACGAGTACCTTTGGTAACGGGAGATGTTACTAAAAATAATTTAAAAGATGTATTTAAAGTAGTGCAAACCATTACAGCCGATTCCTTTTTTAAACAAGAAGTAGAAGGGATTGTGGTCAATAAAAATAAATATACATTGTTGTTGCGAGAGTTTGATTTTGTAATTGATTTTGGCACATCAGCAAACGGGAAAAATAAAATAGAAAATTTTAAAGCTTTTTATCAAAAAGCTAAAAAAGATAAGACGTTACATAAATACAGTATCATAAATTTACAAATAGCATCTCAAGTGGTTTGCACTAAAAAATAAATTATGGAAAACAATAAAATCGCGAT
>CAZSQD010000042.1:0-12513 GCA_964608925.1 uncultured Kordia sp. | reverse complement strand
CGTAAACACCAATTTGGTGACAGTCAAGCACATTATGAAAAATGTTATTTTGATAAAAACCATGATCATATTATTTTAACAGATACAGGTGAAGTATTAGAGTTTTGTGACCCACGTATTCAAAACATCAAAAAAACGATTGAAGAAATTTTTGATATTGAAATTCACAATCATTCACTTTACTTTTACGGAACAAAAAAGAAAAACTAACAACAACTAAAAATAACACAAAATGGCTGTAGATTTACTACTTGGTTTACAATGGGGAGATGAAGGCAAAGGAAAAATTGTCGATGTATTAACCGCAAATTATGACATTATTGCTCGCTTTCAAGGCGGTCCAAACGCAGGTCATACTTTAGAATTTGATGGTATTAAACACGTTTTAAGAACCATCCCTTCCGGTATTTTTCATAAAAAATCAATGAACGTAATTGGTAACGGAGTGGTTATTGACCCTGTTGTTTTTGTAAAAGAATTAGAAGGTTTAGATCAATTTGATATTGATTATAAAGCAAAATTAATTGTTTCGCGTAAAGCTCACGTTATTTTACCAACCCATCGCTTATTAGATGCCGCTTCTGAAGCCTCAAAAGGAAAAGCCAAAATTGGTTCTACCTTAAAAGGTATTGGACCAACATATATGGACAAAACTGGACGTAACGGTATTCGTATTGGTGATTTAGAATTACCTAACTGGAAAGAAAAATACAGAGCTTTAGCAACTAAACATGAAGCAATGATTGATTTCTACAAAGTAGATATTCAGTATGATTTGGATGAAATGGAAGCTGAGTTTTTTGAAGCCGTTGAACGTTTAAAAGAATTACAATTTATTGATAGTGAAGAATATTTAAACCAAGCGTTAAAGGATGGTAAAACTATTTTAGCAGAAGGTGCTCAAGGGTCATTATTAGATATTGATTTTGGGACCTATCCTTTTGTAACCTCTTCAAACACTACCGCATCTGGTGCGTGTACAGGTTTAGGGGTTGCTCCAAATAAAATTAAAGAAGTGTACGGTATTTTTAAAGCCTATACTACACGTGTAGGGTCAGGACCTTTCCCTACCGAATTATTTGACGAAGTTGGTGCCGAAATGGCTAAAATTGGTAGAGAGTTTGGTGCTGTAACTGGTAGACCACGTAGATGTGGTTGGCTGGATTTAGTTGCCTTACGTTACGCATGCGAAATAAACGGAGTAACGCAATTAATGATGATGAAAGGTGATGTATTATCTGGCTTTGATAGTTTAGAAGTATGTACAGCATACAACTACAACGGTAAGGAAATTAAACACTTACCATACAATATTGAACCAGAAAATGTAACACCAATTTACACGAAATTTCCATGTTGGAAAGATGACTTAACAAAAATGACTAATGAAAGTCAGTTTCCTAAAGAACTGAATGAATACATTTCATTTTTAGAAGCCGAATTGGAAATACCAATCAAAATTGTTTCTGTAGGCCCAGACCGTACACAAACAATACATAGATAATTTAGATTTTAGATTTTAGATTTTAGATTTTAGATTTTAGATTTTAGATTTTAGATTTATAAAAAATGCTTCTCGTTGAGAAGCATTTTTTAATTGCAAAACGTCTATTCGAGTGATTTTAATATAGTGTAACGAAATAAAAATTGTATCGAGAACCCGCTACAAAATAAAAAACATCCTTTAATTCTTCTATCTTTACGCTTTGCATAAATTTATCATTTTAGAAAAACATACTGTCCCCAAAGGAGATTATCATATCAGACTACAAGAATATGCAGGCGCTATTTTTGAAAAACTACAAACCCGTAGTGCGGTTAAAAAAGCAATTGCAAAAAACACCATTCTTATCAACCAGCAAATCGCTTCAACTGGAGATTGGATAAAATCTGGACAATTAATTGAATTAATTGCTTTAGAAACATCTCCTAAAAAAATATTTCAACTGCAATTAGAAGTTGTTTTTGAGGATGAAGATATGGCTATTATAAATAAACCCGCAGGTTTTCCTACTAACGGAAATTATTACAAAACTATTGAAAACGCATTGCCTTTTAATTTAAAAACAACTACAAAAAAAGATGCTTTAAATTTCCCAAAACCTGTGCATCGGTTAGACACCCCTACAAGTGGAATTTTATTGATTGCTAAAACAAAAACCGCTCAAATTGGATTGCATCAACAATTTGAAAATAAAAACATACAAAAAACCTATCACGCAGTTGTAGTGGGACTATTACCTCAAAATGGGCGTATTGATATTGAAATAAAAGAACAAGAAGCCTTAACACTTTTTAAAAACATACAACAAATACCTGCACTACAAAATGAATATCTAACACTCGTACAGCTACAGCCAAAAACTGGTAGAACCCATCAATTACGCATTCATTTATCTTCTTTAGGAAACCCAATTGTAGGTGATAAATTATACGCACCCAAAAATGTAATGCTACACAAAGGTTTATTTTTATGTGCTACAAAAATTGAATTTTCTCATCCTATTACTAAAAATAATATGGAAATTGAAATTAAAATCCCTCAAAAATTTAACACCTATTTAAAAAGAGAACATAATCGCTTTTTGAAATATCAATAAACCTACCTTTAGCAACTCATAATCGCATTTCATAAAAAAGTATGTTACGGTTTAAGCAATTTATGTAACTTTGAATTTCATGCAAAAAAATAAATTCCTATTCTTTTTTATTCTTTTTGTGAATCTTACTTTTTCACAAGAACCGATATCTATTCACTTAACTGAAAAAGACGGTGTACCTGGTACCGATTTTTATGATATCATTGAAGATGACAATGGATATTTATGGATAGATGGTGATAAAGGTTTATTTCGTTTTGATGGTGCAAACTATAAAAACTACCAACATAAAGAACAACGTGGGTTATCGGTTTTTCAAGTAAAAAAAGATTTTAATAATACAATTTGGTTTCTAAATTTATCTGGACAAGTATTTTATATTAAAAACGATACCGTTTTTTTGTTTCAAGATTTTAAAAAAGATTTTGGGGGTAAATTACCAACACTAATTTGCTATAAAAACTACATTATTCTCTTTACTAATAAAAAATTATTAATTTATAATACAATTACTAAAAAAGAAGAATTTAGTTTTAAGGACTGTAAAAAAAATAGTATTTTAAATCTTGAGCCCTCAATTTTTAAAAATAAATTATATTTTGGGAGAATTAATCAAATAAAGCAACTTAATTTAGATAATTTTAAATTACAAAAATACATTTCAACAACTACAGCTAATAATTTACTAAACGCTACTTCAATAGTTTTTTTAAACAATAAAGGGTTTGTTGCAACTAGAGAACAAAAAGACTTGAAAATTTATAATTTTGACATCAATAAAGGTGCAAAATTATATGCTATAACACATAATTTACCTAATATAAGAATTGTAAAATCCAAAATTATTAAAAACCAATTTTGGTATTGTACCGAAAATGGAATTTATGTTTGTGTAATTAATAATAACAAAATAGTTGTTAAAAAACATTTATTCCCCAATACTTTTATAACCGATGTTATTGTAGATAAAGATCAAAATTATTGGTTTACCACCATTAATAAGTCTATTTATATGATACCAAATATAGAAATTAACAATACCTATGTTTCGTTAAACCCTAATACTGTAATCACTAAAACCAATTTAGGGAAACAAAATGAATTGTTAATTACCACCAATAAACTGGATTTAATAAAATATGACATTACATCACAAACAGCTAAACAATACCATTTTAAAAAGAATAAACAAATATATAATACAATTTATAACTCTTTTAAAAATGAGTATCTAATTAACACATACTTACACTCATATCTATATGACACCACATTTAACTTAAAGACTACACACACTACCCTTGGCTCTACTAAAGAAATCCAATTTATGGACAAAGAACATTTTTTAGTTGCTGCATCTAATTTTGTAGATATTCAGGATATAAAAAAGAATAGAATCATTCGTTTAGAAAAGCGTGGTTATACAGTGCATTATGATCAGATAAACGATTTGCGTTATTTCGCAATAGTAGATGGGTTATTTATATTGGATAAAAATTTAAAAAAGCAGAATGTTTTATTTAACAAGAAACCCATCTACACTACATCCATAACACAAACAAAGGATGGTATTGTTTGGTGTGCAACTTTTAAAAACGGAATTTTCGCTATTAATAACAAACACGTTATAGCACATTACACCACTAAAAACGGATTGTTATCTAATAACATTAGCTTGATAAAAGCTGATAACAATACACTTTGGATTGCTGGCGATAATGGCATTCAAAAAATGAACACCTCAACTAAAACATTTCAAAATATCATAAAAAATGAAGGTATTGTTTCCTATAACTATAACGGATTAGAAATTATAGATAATCAAGTTTTTGTAAGTACACCAGAACAAATTATTTCGTTTGATAAAAACAATGTATTTAAACCTTTTAAAACCAAAGAAGTATTTATTACTGCCGTTACTTTAAATCATGAAAAACAACCATTAAAAGACAACTATTCTTTTGTATATAATGCCAGTAATATTAAATTAAATTTTGCTGCTGTTGGATTTTCTGCAAAAAACAAAGCACAATTTCAATACCGCTTAAAAGGTCTTGAAAAAAAATGGATCACTACTGGTGTTGGAGAATACTACATACAATACAACACACTTAATGCTGGCGATTACACCTTTCAAATTAAAAATATTTCCGACAATAAAACAAAGGTTTTAATAAAAGAAATCTATTTAAAGGTAACCAAACCTTTTTGGCTTAAATGGTGGTTTTATATGCTTTTATTGGCATTGTTATTATTGTTATTGTTTTTGATAAACAAACATAATTTACAACTAAAGGAAGAGAAAACAAAAAAAGAATTAGAACAATTAGAAATAGAAAAACAGTTGATTAACTTACAGTTAGAAAACTTCAGATCACAAATGAATCCGCATTTTATTTTTAATGCCTTAAATTCCATTCAAGAATTTATCATAACCAATAATAAAGATTTAGCAAGTGATTACTTAGGTGAATTTGCCGATTTAATACGCACTTATTTAGATCAAAGCACAAAAAATACAATTTTATTATCTGAAGAAATAAATACCCTAAAGCAATATTTAAGTATTGAAAAAATACGTTTTGAAGACGACTTAACGTACCATATTAATGTAGCATTCAATCATAATTTATCACAAATTTATATACCAACAATGCTAATTCAACCCTATGTAGAAAATGCCTTAAAACATGGTTTGTTGCATAAAAAAGGGAAAGGAACGCTATCCATTAATTTTACAGAAAAATCAAATTACATTATTTGTACTATAATGGATAATGGGGTGGGGAGAGAAAAGGTAAAAGAAATACAAAAAAAACGAATGAAAAAATATAACTCTTTTGCTCTAAAAGCATCAGAAACCAGGTTGAATTTATTAAATCAAGGGAAACAAAATAAAATAAGTATTCATATTAATGATTTATATAAGAATAAGCAATCAATAGGTACGCAAGTTATTATTAAAATACCCATTATGTAATTCAATAGTTTTAGCAACTCAAATTGGTGTTTCAGCAATTTACGGGGGCATAAACTCTATTATTAATTCATTTTTGTTATAAACTTAATGAAAATGAAAAAACTTAAACTATTTTTAGCAGTTGCCATTGCATTACCACTCTTATCCATGACTATTACGCTTATTGATTTAGAGGAAAAATATATACTAAACAATATTGCAAGTATTAAAATTCCAACAAATTTTAAAGAGCTTAGTAAACAAGAAAAAATTGCTGATTATTCTGCTCAACAAAGACCACTTGTTGTATTTACTAATAAAGAGAAAACAGTATTTATAACTTTTGAGATTAATCAACGTTATCAAGGAGTTACTCAAGATAAACTTATTACGATTAAAGATTATTATGTGGAATTAAATAATTATTTTGGCAAATGTATTGATTCAGGAATATTTGAAAATAATGATCAAAAATATGGCTTTGTAAAAGTAGAAGGGCTCTCTAAAAAAACTAAAAAAGTATATGTAATTAAGTTTTTCTCAAATATTAATGGGCACCTTTTAGAAGGTACTTTTTATTGTCCTGAAAACGAAAAAACTCAATGGGTAGATACCGCAAATAAAATTATGCGCTCATTTACAATAAAAAAATAACACACGAATGAAAGCAATTATAATTGACGATGAAAGAAAGGCAAGAAATGTTTTAAATATTCTTATTGAAGAAAATTGCCCAAAAATCACACACGTATTTCAAGTAGATAACTTATTAGATGGTGTTGTAATAATAAAAAAAGAAGAACCTAATATTGTTTTTTTAGATATTGAAATGCCCGAGCATTCTGGTTTAGAAATTTTAGATTTTATTGATAAAGAAGTTGCAAATTTTGAAATTATTTTCACCACTGCCTATAGTGAATATGCTATTCAAGCATTTCAATTATCGGCAATAGATTATATTTTAAAACCCGTAAGGCCCACACAAGTAAAAGAAGCTGTTGAAAAAGCGATACGTTTTATTGGTAAATCTAAAATAAATGAACGATTAGCAGAACTTAAAAATTGCTTAAACAGTTCAAATTTTTCTAAAATTGGGCTACCCTATGCCGATGGAATTAAGTTTGTGAACTTTGATGACATTATAATTTTAGAAGCAGATGGTATGTATACTAAAGTTGAGCTGACAAATTCAAAAACTATTTTAGTTAGCAAACCTTTAAAATTTTTTGTAGAAACACTCCATAAAATAAATATATTTTACCGACCGCATCGCTCTTTTTTAATCAATTTAAAATACATACAAGAATATATTAAAAAAGATGGTGGCTACATTGTAATGGATAACCAGCAAACTGTATCCATTTCAAAAGATAAAAAAGATGAATTTTTAAACATTATGCAAAATATATAATCACAAAGTGATGTAGCTTGTTTATAGGTTGAAAAAATATTTTAATAAATTGTTACTTTATTTTTTAGCACAAATAGGCGGTTTTTTAAAATTTTTTAAAATTAGTTTTTTGCGTAAGAGAGGGAGTGTGTAAAAAACTTTCTCTCTTTTTTGCTTTAGCAACTCAAAATGTACTTTCAGCAATTCAATTCTATTTTACACTCATGAAAATTGCAATTTTGATGCGTTATTAACTGAAATATATACACACAATGAAAACAAAATTATTTTTAATACTACTCTTTATAAGTAGTTACACATTTGCACAATATCCTACAAATGGATTAGTAGGGCAATATGGCTTTGACAATGGAAGTTTAGTAGACGGTGCAAATGGCGCAAACTTCGTCCAAACAGGAACTGCTCTTACAAATGTATCAGACAGATATAGTGGTACAAATAATGCTATTAATATTGGCGGAGATTATTTAACACGACCTGATATTGTATTTAGCGGATCAAATACGTTTAATATTTCTTATAGTTTTTGGATAAAAACCTTATCAAATAATGGTAATTACGAAACAATAATTGATGATAGTACTAGAAATACCGTTGCAGGTTTTGATAGTGATGATGTAGGTTATTTTATTTATTTAAGAAATGGAAATATTCGTTTATCAAGTAGATTTTATACTCAATATAATGTTTCTTTTCCTGTTGTACCAAAAGGTTATGGACAAAACTCTACAAAATTTATTTCAGATGGGAATTGGCATAATATTGTAGTGGAATTTAAATCAGGAGCTGGAATAATTTCTTCAAAAATTTATGTAGATGGTATTCCAGAATCAAAAGCTACTGGTTTTGACTCAATTATCACATCTCCAAATACTACAGGTAATGTAACACTTGCTAATAGTAGAGCTAATCACCTTACTGCTGTAAATCAATATAAAGATACTCTAGATGATATTCTTTTATATGATAGAGTGCTAACTCCTGCCGAAATAACATCAATAGGTTTATATGGTAACTATTGTTTTACTCCAGATGCTACAATTTTATCAACATCGGCGATTACGAATACAAGTGCTACAATAAATATTGCTAACGCAGGTACTTTTGATATTGCATATCATAAAAGTAGTCAACCATTTTCATCTGCTACTATTCTTACTAATGTTTCTACAAGTACAAATTTAACTGCTTTAGATGAGTTTCAAGATTATGAAGTATATGTTAGAGAACAATGTACAGCAAATACAACACAATGGTCAACTTCAATTAGTTTTCAAACACTAAGAAATGTTGGTAAAATATTTGTAAATCATGCCGCAACAGGTAACAACAATGGAGTTTCTTGGGCAAATGCATATACAACCTTAATTGGTGCGTTATCAAATGTTCAAGATAATGAAGAAATTTGGGTAGCACAAGGTACCTATAATCCAAGTACAACAGCTAATAGATCAGAATACTATTCCATAATAAACAATAATTTAAAAATATATGGTGGTTTTGATGCTACAGAAACAGTATTATCTCAAAGAGATTTCAGAACAAATTTAACTATTTTTTCAGGAGATTTAAATAGTGATGATGATGCAAATATTACCTATTCAAATTCAACAAGGAACGATAATAGTTATAATATTTTTCGTACAACTGGTATAAACTTTTTACTTGATGGTGTTACCATAACCGGTGCGCATAGTAATGGAGGAACTTCTGGTTTTAATAGAGGTGGCGGACTTTATATGAACCCTGTTTCAGAAAAAGTAACAATAAAAAACACAATTTTCACTAAAAATGTTTGTAATGTAATGGCTGCAGGAGTTTATGCACGATATACCAATACTAGTACTCCGGGCGAACTAACTATAAAAAACTGCGAGTTCAGTAACAATTTTGCAAGACAAGGTACAGGAATTTATGCCACTGCTGAAGCTAATGCAACTTTGAATGTAAATATCAGTAGTAGTTTATTCTCAAATAACGAATCGGCAAATATTGATGGAAGTACATTAGGTAATAGCGGTAGCTCTTCTTGGTTACGAGCATCTGCAAGTGGTGCTAACTTGATAGCAAAACTTGGAAATAATACGTATGTAAATAATATAGATACGGGTACGGCAAGTAGTTTGAATAATTTTACAAGAGCAACATTAGGTTTAACACAATCATCAACTGGTATTGTTGATGCAACTGTTGCTAATTGTATTTTTTGGGGCAACACAACTGCAGGAGGTAGCACTGCAAGATCAATTACAGGAATTCATCAAACTTTAGCAAGTACGCTATTAGTCACAGACTCTATAGATGAACAAGGTTTTTCAGTAGTTCCTGCTGGTAATAAAGTAAATACCAGTAATGCTAACCCGTTATTTACCGATGCTGCAAATAATGATTTTACATTACAAACCACTTCACCTGCAAAAGATACTGGAAACAATAACTATGTTAATGCAATTTACAGTGAAGATTTATTAGGAACTCCAAGAATATCTAATAGCATTGTAGATATGGGTAGTTATGAATTTGACTCTGGTGTCACCGCAACACATCAATTAACAATAAGTAAAATTGGTAATGGCACATTAGTACCAGACGTAGGAACAATTACCTGTTTTGCAGGAATAAACCTAACACTAACTGCCACTCCTGAAGTAGGTAATTGGTTTAATGGTTGGACAGGTACTACAACTGAACCAACCAATAGTTTTTCATTATTAATAGATGCAGATAAAGCATATACTGCTAATTTTAGTGTAATCAATCAATTTTATGTAGATCAAAATGCCACAGGAAATAATGATGGTAGTTCTTGGACTAATGCATATACAAGTTTACAAACAGCGCTTGCTAATGATTTACCAAATATCCCAATTTGGATAGCGCAAGGAACCTATACGCCACATGCTACCAATAGAGGCTCTTTTTTTAACTTCAACAAAGATAACGTTACCCTATATGGAGGATTTAATGGAACTGAAACGTTATTAAGTCAAAGAGATATTACTGCTAATCCTACAATTTTGTCAGGAGATTTAAATGGAGATGATACAGGCGGATTAACTTTTGCTACCGCTTATGGTAGAGCCGAAAACAGTTACCATGTAGTGAGAATACAAGCAAACGGTGTTACTTTAGATGGTTTACAAATTAATGATGGTCAAGCTAATTCAAATGCAACATCTTCTAATTTTGGAGCAGGTGTTTGGGTTTTAAATAATGTAACTATTTTTAATATTAAAAACTGTACTTTAAAAAGAAATGTTGCCCGAAACAACGGTAGTGCCATACGATTTTACAGTGAAAATGACGGAACAATAAACATAGAGAATTGTATTTTTGATAAAAACTACGGTAAACATGCAACCCTATATCTACTAGCATTTAGTGATAATAAAACATTAACAGTTAATATGTTTGACACTTTATTTATCAACAATACTACTAGAAATGTAAACGGTGCTGAATTAGGAACTACAGGTAGTGCTGCTTGGATAAGAGCCTATGCAACAGGATCCACTGTAAATACAACTATTACCAACTGTACATTTGCAAAGAATCATGATATAGGTACCGCTTCTAGTAATCATGGTACATTTGCCGTAAGTAAAAGAACGGATGGTACTTCTACGCATAATGCAACCATTAATAATAGTATTTTTTATAACAATACAAGTACTAGTAGTATAGTGTTAGCCATTAATAGAGGTAATGCAGGTAGCGCCACAAGTACTACAAATGTATCTAACTCGATAGATGAAGATGGTTTTTCTAACATTTCTAATTTAACAAATACTAGTAATTCAGATCCATTGTTTATTGATCTTGCAAATAATGATTTCTCTTTACTACCAAGTTCACCAGCAATAGATGCAGGAGACAATAGTTTAATTCCTGCAGGAAACATGTTTGATTTATTAGGAAATCAACGTATTGCAAATACAACAGTAGATATGGGTGCTTATGAATCTAGTTATACTCTTTATAATTTAACTACAAATACAACTGGATCAGGTACTGTTTCTCCAAGTGGTACAAACTCATATAATGATGGCGAAATTGTTTCCATTACAGCAACACCTTCAACAGGCTATTCTTTTTCACATTGGACAGGTGATGCAAGCGGTAGTACAAATCCTTTAAATATTACAGTAGATGTCGACAAAAATGTAACAGCCGTTTTTATACTAACACCACCAATTTATGTAGATATAGATGCTACAGGAAATAATGATGGTTCAAGTTGGATAGATGCTTATTCGTCATTGCAAACCGCATTAACAAATTCTAATGCAAATGATGTACTTTGGATAGCAGAAGGAACATACATCCCTCATGCATCAAATAAAACTATAGCATTTAACCTTGGTCAAAATAATTTAGTACTTTATGGAGGCTTTAACGGTACAGAAACTATCCCCGCAGATAGAGATTATTTAGCACATCCAACTATTTTATCAGGTGATTTAAATGGTGATGATACAGGTGTAAATTTTACAGGTAGCAATAGAGGAGAAAATAGTTATCATGTAGTAAAAATATCTGGAAATAATATTGAGTTAGATGGTATTAAAGTGGAAAGTGGAAATGCAAGAAGTACAGGTATCAATGCATATGGAGGCGGTATTCTTATTGCTGGTACCGTGAATGAAATTACAATAAAAAATTGTGAATTTAATAAAAATGTTGGTAATGATGGAGGTGCAATTAGAGCTCGTTTTAATATAGATTCCAGTTTTACAATGGAAAACTGTAAGTTTAATAATAATTTAAGTCGCTATGGGAGTGGTTTATACGTAATAATAGCAACTACTAATATAAATATTACAGCAAATATTACAAATTGTTTGTTTACAAACAATATTACTAAAGATTATATTGCTTCACAAAAAGGTTATACAGGAAGTGCTATGTGGATAAGAGCAAGTAGTGTAGGTTCAACAGTAACAACAACCATTACCAATTGTACATTTGCAAATAATAGTGATATTGGCACACAAAGTAGTCAACACGGTACATTAGGTTTAGGAAAAAGAACAGATGGTAACTCCACTCACAATGCAACTATTAATAATAGTATTTTTTGGGGCAATACAGGTGTCGGTGGAGTAACAACTACAGCTATCAATAAAGGACACACTGCAATTGCCAACTCAATTGTTGTAAATAATACTATAGATGAAGATAATTTTTCTGCTAATACTACCAGTACAAATAATACTAGTAATTCAGATCCATTATTTACAGATGCCACAAATAATGATTTTACCCTACAAACAGCTTCACCTGCAATTGATACAGGAGATAATAGTTTAGCAATAGCAAGTATTACAACTGATTTAAATGGTAACACCCGAATTTATAATACAACTATAGATATGGGTGTGTATGAATTTGACCCAAACTTACTTGGTATTAATGATTTTAATAATCAAAATTTAAGTTTTAGTATTTACCCTAACCCTACACAAAATGTAATAAACGTAAGGTTAACTGAAACTTTTGAGCAAGCAATAATATACAATTTATTAGGCGATACAATTTTAGAG
>CAZSQD010000041.1:0-12870 GCA_964608925.1 uncultured Kordia sp. | reverse complement strand
ATCAGAAAGAAGAAATATACAATACTATTGGTATGGGTGCCTTAAAATATTTTATTTTAAAAGTAGACCCTAAAAAACGAATATTATTTGACCCAAAGGAATCCGTAGATTTTCAAGGAAATACAGGGCCGTTTATTCAATATACCTACGCACGTATTCAGGCAATTTTAAGACGTTTTAAAACAGAAAATGCTAATTTAGAAGCCAATTCAAGCGCAGTAGAGCATCTACATGAAAAGGAAATTGATTTAATAAAACAAATAGCTTTATATCCTGAAATCATACAGCAAGCAGCAGCAAACCAAAGTCCTGCAAACATTGCAAATTACACGTATGATTTGGTGAAAGCCTACAATTCGTTTTTCCAAAATGTGTCTATTTTTGGAGCCGATACGGAAGCTGAAAAAACATTTAGAGTGCAGTTGTCTAATACCGTTGGTGGTGTTATAAAATCAGCATTTGGATTATTAGGTATTAATGTGCCAGAACGGATGTAGGTAAGTGAAGTTAAATTAAAAAAGCCCTTTGTTTTGAAAGAACAAAGGGCTTTTTTTGTTAAGAAATTTGTTTCGTGTTCAAATCTTATTTTTTTAATCTTATAACAAAGCGATCTTTATCTATTGTAAGTAAAACAATTCTGCTTGTATCACTTTGCAACTCCATACAAATTCCGTAAATTTGCAATTCTTAAAAACAGAAAAATTTATGTTTAATAATTTAAGTGAAAAGTTAGATAAAGCGTTACATGTATTAAAAGGTCACGGTAGTATTACTGAGGTTAATGTAGCGGAAACTTTAAAAGAAGTTCGTAGAGCATTATTAGATGCCGATGTGAATTTTAAAATTGCAAAGGAATTTACCAAAAGAGTACAAACCAAAGCATTGGGGCAAGATGTATTAACTACATTAAACCCAGGGCAATTAATGGTAAAACTGGTAAAAGATGAATTAACGGAATTAATGGGAGGTGATGCAGCAGGTATTAATTTATCAGGTGCGCCAACCGTAATTTTAATGTCAGGTTTACAAGGGTCTGGTAAAACTACTTTTACAGGTAAATTAGCAAACTATTTAAGAAACAAAAAATCTAAAAACCCTTTATTAGTTGCGTGTGATGTGTATCGTCCTGCAGCAATAGATCAATTGCATATTTTAGGAGAGCAATTAAAAATTGATGTATATTCTGATAAAGGTAATAATGACCCCGTAGCTATTGCAAAAGCAGGTGTTGCACATGCAAAAGCAAATGGTCATAATGTAGTTATTGTGGATACTGCAGGTCGTTTAGCGGTAGATGAAGCTATGATGACGGAAATTGCAAATATTCATAAAGCAATTGCCCCACAAGAAACCTTATTTGTTGTAGATGCAATGACGGGTCAAGATGCTGTAAATACGGCAAAAGCCTTTAATGATATCCTTAATTTTGATGGGGTAATCCTAACAAAATTAGATGGTGATACACGTGGTGGAGCAGCAATAACCATAAAATCGGTAGTCAATAAGCCAATTAAGTTTATTGGTACAGGGGAAAAAATGGAAGCAATTGATGTGTTTCATCCCTCTCGTATGGCGGATCGTATTTTAGGTATGGGAGATGTGGTTTCTTTGGTAGAGAGAGCACAAGAGCAATATGATGAAGAAGAAGCGCGTAAGTTGCAAAAGAAAATTGCTAAAAATCAATTTGGTTTTGATGATTTCTTAAAGCAAATTCAGCAAGTGAAAAAAATGGGTAATATGAAGGATTTGATGGGTATGATTCCTGGAGCTTCAAAAGCCATGAAAAATGTTGATATTGATGATGATGCTTTTAAATATATAGAAGCTATCATCTATTCCATGACACCCGTAGAGCGTACAAAACCTACTGTAATTAATGCAAGCCGTAAAAAGCGTATAGCAAAAGGATCTGGTCGTTCGGTACAAGAAGTTAATCAGTTGATGAAGCAATTCAATCAAATGAGTAAAATGATGAAGATGATGCAAGGTGGCGGAGGAAAAAAGATGATGCAAGCAATGCAGGGGATGCAAGGAATGAGATAAAAGAAGTGATTAGTCTCAGTAATCAGTAGTAATTTAGTAATATTTTTAACTATGGATTTTAAAAAATTAATTGCATATCAAAAATCATATATATGATAAATAATTCAGAGAAATTTAAGGCATTAAAGGTTGATTGACAAATAAAATAGTTTTTGAATGATACGGTGGGTTTGATTTTCTAAATCTACTGAAAACTGAAAACTGAAAACTGAAAACTAAATAGAGCATGAAGTTATTAGATGGTAAAAAAACCAGTGGAGCAATTAAAGATGAAATTGCAGTAGTTGTTTCTGAGATGCAAAAAAATAAGCAGAAACCACCACATTTAGCGGCTATTTTAGTAGGTACGGATGGGGCGAGTATGACTTATGTTGGTGCAAAAGTTAAGGCTTGTGAGTTTGTAGGGTTTGAGTCCACATTAATTGATTTACCTGCAAATACTACGGAAGAGATATTACTTAAAGAAATAGACAAATTAAATAATGACACCAATATTGATGGGTTTATTGTGCAATTACCTTTACCAAAACATATTGATGAGCAAAAGGTTTTAAAAGCAATTGACCCAGATAAAGATGTAGATGGTTTTCATCCTACAAATGTAGGGCGTATGACGTTAGATTTACCTTGTTTTTTACCTGCAACTCCTTATGGTATTTTAGAGTTGTTAGAGCGTTACGAAATAGAAACATCAGGGAAAGATGTAGTAGTAATGGGGCGTAGTCATATAGTAGGGCGTCCAATGAGTATTTTAATGAGTCAAAAGCGTAAAGCAGGTAATGCTACGGTAACATTAGTACATAGTAGAACAAAAGATTTGGCAGCATATACCCAAAAGGCAGATATTATTGTTGTGGCAATAGGGATATCGGAATTTTTAAAAGGGAATATGGTAAAAGAGGGAGTTGTAATTATTGATGTAGGAATTACACGAGTTCCAGATGCAACTAAAAAGAACGGATTTCGTTTAGCAGGAGATGTTGAGTTTTCAAGTGTATCTCCTAAAGCAAGTTTTATAACACCAGTACCGGGAGGTGTGGGGCCAATGACAATTGCCATGTTGTTAAAAAACACCTTATTGGCAAGACAAAGACGTCAGGTAAAATAAGTATAAAATAAAATAATTTTTTAAAAAGCATCCTAAATCAAGATTAGGGTGCTTTTTTTGTTAAAAACGATGCGTTTTTGTTGATAACTTCCTGTTTTCAGTCCTTGTAAAAGGGTATAAATAAAGCGCAATTCTTTATATTTGTCTGTTGCGAAAAAAAGCAAAAAATAACATTCAATTTTTATGAGCGAAGAAATTAAAAAAAGCGATTATTCAGCAGATAGTATTCAGGCATTGGAAGGGATGGAGCATGTACGTATGCGTCCGTCAATGTATATTGGAGATGTAGGTGTGAGAGGATTACATCACTTGGTGTATGAGGTTGTTGATAACTCTATTGATGAAGCAATGGCAGGTCATTGTGATAAAATAGATGTATGGATAAATGAAGATAATTCAGTTTCTGTTTTAGATAATGGTCGTGGTATTCCTGTAGGAATTCATAAAAAAGAAGGCGTATCCGCACTACAAGTTGTAATGACTAAAATTGGTGCAGGTGGTAAATTTGATAAAGATTCTTATAAAGTATCTGGTGGTTTACACGGGGTAGGAGTTTCTTGTGTAAATGCATTATCTAAGCCTTTAAAAGCTACTGTTTATAAAGACGGTAAAATTTGGGAACAAGAATATGAAGAAGGTAAAGCATTGTATCCTGTTCGTTCTGTTGGAGAAACGGATAAAAAAGGAACATTAGTTACCTTTTTGCCAGACAAAACTATATTTAAAGAAACTACGGAGTTTAATTATGAAACATTAGCATCTCGTATGCGTGAGTTGTCATTCTTAAATCAAGGATTAACCATATCTATTACTGATAAAAGAAATAAAAGTGAAGACGGTGAATTTGTAGGAGAAGTTTTTCATTCTACCGAAGGATTATCGGAATTTGTAAGATATTTAGATGCTACGAGAGAGCAATTGACTGCAAATATTATCTCTATGAATGGGGAAAAGAATGGTATCCCAGTTGAGGTAGCTATGGTGTATAATACATCCTACTCAGAAAACTTACACTCATATGTAAATAATATCAATACCCATGAAGGAGGTACACATTTATCAGGTTTCCGTAGAGGTTTAACACATACGTTAAAAAAATATGCAGAGTCTTCTGGTATGTTATCAAAATTGAAATTTGATATTGCTGGAGATGATTTTAGAGAAGGATTAACAGCTATTATATCTGTAAAAGTTGGAGAGCCACAATTTGAAGGGCAAACCAAAACAAAATTAGGTAACCGTGAGGTGTCTTCCGCAGTAAGTCAAGCCGTTTCAGAAATGTTAACGGACTATTTAGAAGAAAACCCAGATGATGCTAAAGTAATTGTTCAAAAAGTAATATTAGCAGCACAAGCACGTCATGCAGCAGCAAAAGCACGTGAAATGGTGCAGCGTAAAACGGTAATGAGTATTGGTGGTTTACCTGGTAAACTATCTGATTGTTCTGAAACCGATCCTGCAAAATGTGAAGTATTCTTGGTTGAGGGAGATTCGGCAGGTGGAACAGCAAAACAAGGTCGTGATCGCTTCTTTCAAGCAATATTGCCATTACGTGGAAAAATATTGAATGTTGAAAAAGCAATGAAACATAAAGTATTTGAAAACGAAGAAATTAAAAATATATTTACTGCTTTAGGAGTTACCATTGGTACAGAAGAAGATAGTAAAGCCTTAAATTTATCAAAATTACGTTATCATAAAGTTGTAATTATGTGTGATGCCGATGTTGATGGTAGTCACATTGCTACCTTGATATTGACATTCTTTTATCGTTATATGAAAGAATTGATAGAAAAAGGACATATTTATATTGCAGCACCACCATTATATTTAGTAAAAAGAGGAGCAAAAGGAAAAGGAGAATATGCTTGGGATGATGATCAACGTGACCGTTTGGTGTTAAAGTATGGTGATAATGCGAAAATTCAGCGTTATAAAGGTCTTGGGGAAATGAACGCCATCCAATTGTGGGAAACAACAATGGATCCGGAACGTAGAACCATGCGTCAAGTAATTATTGAAAATGATGTAGAGGCAGATAGAGTTTTCTCTATGTTAATGGGAGATGAAGTGCCACCACGTAGAGAGTTTATTGAAAAAAATGCAATTTATGCAAATATTGATGCGTAAGTAGTGTCTCTTAAAAAAAAGAAAAAAACAACACAAATAAAATAAATTAAAATGAAAGTAACAGTAGTAGGAGCAGGAGCAGTAGGTGCAAGTTGTGCAGAGTATATTGCCATTAAAAATTTTGCTGCAGAAGTAGTGATATTAGACATTAAAGAAGGTTTTGCAGAAGGTAAAGCAATGGATTTAATGCAAACAGCATCTTTAAACGGTTTTGATACTAAAATTGTAGGATCAACAAGTGATTATTCAAAAACAGCAGATAGTGATATTTGTGTAATTACATCTGGTATACCACGTAAACCAGGTATGACACGTGAAGAGTTAATAGGTATTAATGCAGGTATTGTAAAAATGGTATCTTCAAGCTTATTGGAGCATTCGCCAAACACTATTATCATTGTGGTTTCTAATCCTATGGATACCATGGCGTATTTAGTACATAAGACAACAGGGTTGCCTAAAAATAGAATTATAGGTATGGGTGGAGCATTAGATTCTGCACGTTTTAAATATCGTTTAGCAGAAGCATTGGGAGCACCAATTTCTGATGTTGATGGTATGGTAATAGGTGGTCATTCTGACAAAGGTATGGTGCCATTAATCTATAAAGCAGCAAGAAACTCAGTAAAAGTATCTGAATTTTTATCAGCAGAACGTATGGAGCAAGTAGTGCAAGATACTAAGGTTGGTGGAGCTACATTAACAGGTTTGTTAGGTACATCAGCTTGGTACGCACCAGGAGCAGCAGTATCAGCAATGGTACAGGCAATTGCTTGTGATACTAAAAAGATTTTCCCATGTTCAGCACTATTAGATGGTGAGTTTGGATTGTCAGGTTTATCAATTGGAGTACCTTGTATATTAGGTAAAAATGGAATTGAAAAAATAGTTGAAATTTCTTTATCTGATGCTGAAAAAGCTAAATTAGCGGAATCCGCAGAAGGAGTTAAGAAAACAAATGGATTATTAGAATTGTAGATTCTGAATAATTTTCAAAAATAAATTTAAGAAAGAGTTACTTTAGCATCATTGTTGAAGTAACTCTTTTGGTTTTATAAAATAAAAATATAAAACGGTAACTAAATAGAGATGAGGTCGTCTTATCTTATTGAAAATAATAAACTTAAAACAAAAATTAAAATGAAAAAAATTATCTTATTAGTGGCATTTGTACTAACAACAGTAACATTTGCGCAAGAAAAAATCACAGAAGGTGTATTAACACAAACACAAACAATGAGTAGTCCTAATGAAGAGGTAAACGGACAGTTAGCTATGATGGGTGAAATGTTGACTACCGTTTATTTTAAAGGAGCGGATACACGTTCAGAAATGAGTAGTCCAATGATGGGGTCTACAGTTACTATTGTAGATGATACCAATAGTAAAATGATGATGTTGTTAGATCATCCAATGATGGGTAAAAAATATGTAACAAAAGAACTTAAAACTTCAGAAGAAGATTTGAAAAACATCATTGTAACGCCTAAAAATGATACAAAAACAATATTAGGTTATGAGTGTGTTGGTTATGATGTGGTTATGAAAAAAGAAGGCCAAGAAATGAAAGTAGTTGTTTATGCTACTGAAAAATTAAAAATTTCAGGTAAAAAAAATATACAATTTGGAGATAAAGTAAAAGGATTTCCTATGTATACTGAAATGAATATAAATCAAATGGGTGCAGATATTAAAATAATAATTAAAGTAGCATCAATTAAAGCAGAAAAAGTAGATACTGCTAAATTTGATATGACAATACCAGCAGGTTATGAGAAAGCAGAGAATTTACCAGGTATGTAAAACACATAAACGCTATTTAAAATAGTGTAAATATTTAAAAATCACCTCGTTAGTTTTAAGATTAACGAGGTTTTTTTATGCAATACAAATAAAAGTTGTATATTAGTAGTGGTTAAAACCAATTACCACTCCAAAATAACACATACAACCCAAACCCTTTTTTACTTATTTTTTAAATTAATAATGTAGTCATGTCAATAGATGTGGTTGATTATTTATGTTGTGTTTAATATTTTTGGGAGTTGTAAAGTGTTGTTTTTTTTGAAGTGGATGGGTTTTAGTAATAGTAATCTAAAATAAAGACCACATTAGTGGCAATTATCTATGAAAAAAGCAATTGTATTTGCAATATTGATGTTAGGGGTAACATCAATTGCACAAGAAAAAATTAATGAAGGAACCATTTTACAAAAATGTCAATATCAAGCTTAGATCCAGCATATGTGGATGAGGTTGCAAAAATGAATGACCAGTTAACAATTATCTATTTTAAAAATGATAAATCTCGTTCAGAGGTGTCGAGTAGGAGGACAGGTATGAAAACCAGTATAGTAGATGTAAGTGTAAATAAAAAATTAATTTTAACAGATAATTTAATTACAGGAAAACGTTTTAAGTGGGAAAATTTAAATGTAAATAAAGGTAATGTTACTAAATTAACCGATACCAAAATAATACAAGGTTATGAATGCTCACATTATCAAATAGCATCAAATGGTCAAAAAACACAAATATTGATTGATGTGTATGTGACGCCAAAAATAAGTGCAATTTCACCAGAAGTAGCAGCTTTTTATAAACAAATTAAAGGATTTCCTATGCATATGGAAATGCGTGTAAAATCACACGGTATGCATATTTTAATGCAATATGACGTAACAGAACTTAAAGCAATAAAAATATTGGATAGCCAATTTAATATGAGTATTCCTGATGGTTTTATAAAATTTAGCCCCACAATTGTGGCAAGACAAAATGCGACTCAAAACTAAGAAAAAATAGACAGTAGAAACGCGAAAATTAAAACGTTTACGAATTCTAAATTATCAAAAAATAATATTCCTCATTGGTATTTGTTGCTAATGAGGAATATTTTGTTAGTGTTTGTATAAAAACTATGCAAACGACTTGCAAAATCAGTACAGAAAATATATATTTGCTCGTTTTTTAAACCATAAATATATTTAAATAAATTATAATGCAAAACAAAGGACTAATTAAATTATTTGCTTTCTTATTTGTAGCGGTAAGTATTTATCAGCTATCATTTACATATGTAGCAAATAAAGTGGAAGAGGATGCAGCAACATATGCAAAAGCGAATCTTAAAAATGGATTAACAACTGATGAGGTTACTAAAAAATATTTAGACTCAGTAGGTAAAGAATCTG
Source organism: uncultured Kordia sp. (assembly GCA_964608925.1). GTDB lineage: Bacteria > Bacteroidota > Bacteroidia > Flavobacteriales > Flavobacteriaceae. The sequence goes on along the minus strand of CAZSQD010000041.1, from coordinate 4,395 downwards.
TAATGGCAGGAATCTCTTATGATTATGCTAAAAAAAGAGTTTTAAATCAAGGGTTAGATTTAAAAGGTGGTATTAACGTAATCTTACAAATATCTACTAAAGATATTTTGTCAGGATTGGCAAATAACACAAAGAACCCAGTATTTAATCAAGCGTTAGAAGTAGCAGATGAATTACAAAAAGATAGTGATGCTACTTATTTATATTCATTTTTTGAAGCTTTTGAGCAAGTAAATGCGAAAGCAGCTACTAAAACTCCTTTAGCAGCAACAGATATTTTTGCAAATAAAGGTTTAGAAGGAGAAATTAACTTTAAAATGACTGATGATGAAGTTGAACCTGTTTTAAGACGTAAGTTGGACGAATCAATTGAATCGGCTTTTGAAGTATTAAGAAAACGTATTGATAAATTTGGGGTAACACAACCAAATATTCAGCGTTTAGGTAAATCGGCACGTATTTTAGTAGAGCTTCCAGGAGCAAAAGATGTGACACGTATTAAGAAATTATTACAAAGTACAGCGCAGTTAGAGTTTTATGAAACGCATACTTTTAAAGAAGTAGCTGACTATTTATTAGCAGTAAACACAAAATTACAAAAAGAAGTTGAAGCTAAAAAAGTAACGGAAACAACTACAGGTGATTCCGTAACAACTACTGCAGATGCATTATTGGGAACGGAAAACGATTCTATAGCAAAAGCAAATGTAGCGGCACCATTTTTTGATGTATTAATGTTAAACCCATCTGCAATGCAAGATGGTAATCAAACACACTTAGGTTTTGCTAAAAAAGGAGATGTAGCTTTAGTGACTAAATTTTTAAAAGAATCAAAAAACTTAAGAAAAGGAGAAGCTAAATATGCAAAATATAGATGGGGATTAGAATTAACGGTTCGTGATAAGGCAAGATATGGTTTCCCTGAAGATGATACAAATTCATACTTTCCTTTAATAGCATTAAAAACAAACAGAGAAGGTGCTCCAGCAATGTTAGGTGATGTGATTACGGATGCACGTTCACAATTTACACAAGCAGGTAAGCCGGCAGTAGGTATTACCATGAATGGTCTTGGTGCTAAGCAATGGGAAAAAATTACTGGAGATATTGCTAAAAAAGGTAACACTGTTGCTATTGTTTTAGATGGTATTGTATATTCGGATGCAACAGCACGTCAAGCGATTCCTGGAGGGCAAACAGAAATTACAGGAAGTTTTTCATTAGATGAAACGAAAGATTTATCAAACGTATTAAGAGCAGGTAAATTACCAGCATCAGCAGATATTATTCAATCAGAAGTAGTAGGTCCATCTTTAGGGAAGGAAGCTATTGATAGTGGTAAAATGTCTTTCATGTTAGCATTAGCATTAGTGTTTTTATGGATGATATTCTATTATGGTAAAGCGGGTATTTATGCCAACATCGCTTTAGCAATAAACGTATTATTAATATTCGGTATTTTAGCAGGATTAGGAGCGGTATTAACACTTCCTGGTATTGCAGGTATTGTACTTACAATTGGTATGTCCGTTGATGCAAACGTACTTATTTTTGAACGTATAAAAGAAGAATTAAAATTAGGTAAAGGACAGTTAGAAGCCGTTAGTGATGGTTTTAGTAATGCATTATCATCTATTTTAGATGCCAATGTAACTACTTTTTTAACAGCAGTTATCTTATTTGTATTTGGTACAGGACCAATACAAGGTTTCGCAACTACCTTAATGATTGGTATTGCAACCTCTTTATTTACAGCAATATTCATTACACGTTTATTTGTGGATTGGGCAGTTAGTAATGGTAAAACATTACCATTTACAACTGGTGTTACTAAAAATTGGTTTTCAAAAATGTCAATCAATTTCTTGAAAAAGCGTAAAACGGCATATATTATTTCTGCGGTATTAGTAGTAGCTTCTTTAGGGTCGTTATTTACAAATGGTTTAAATCAAGGAGTTGATTTTGTTGGTGGTCGTACGTATTTAGTGCGTTTTGATCAAGCAATGAATACCAATGAAGTAAAAACGGTGTTAACAAAAGAATTTGGTAGTGCGGAAGTAAAAACGTTTGGTAGTGATAATCAATTAAAAATTACGACTAAATATAAAATTGACGAAGCAGGAGTTGAAGTAGATAATGAAATTCAAGAGAAATTATTTAAAGATTTAAAACAATATTTTCCTAAAGGATTTACGTATGATGCCTTTTCTAAAGGAGATGAAACTAAAACAGTAGGTTTAATGCAATCTATGAAAGTAGGACCAACCATTGCTGATGATATTAAAAAAGCATCTTTTTGGGCAGTATTAGGATCATTAATAATAGTATTTTTATATATCTTAATGCGTTTTAAATGGTGGCAATTTAGTTTAGGAGCTGTTATAGCCGTTTTTCATGATGTATTAATTGTATTAGGTATCTTCTCAATAACAAAAGATTTTATGCCATTTAACATGGAAGTAGATCAAGCGTTTATTGCAGCAATATTAACTGTAATTGGATACTCATTAAATGATACCGTTGTTGTATTTGATAGAATTAGAGAGTACTTTAATGAAAATCATGATTGGGCATTTGGTAAAACAGTAAATAGTGCTTTAAATAGTACATTGAGTAGAACTTTAAATACCTCAATTACTACATTAATTGTATTGGTAACCATCTTTATTTTAGGAAGTGAATCAATTAGAGGATTCATTTATGCCTTAATTATTGGTGTAATTGTAGGTACCTATTCATCATTATTTATCGCAACACCAGTTATGTTTGATACGGTAGGTAAAAAAGAATTAGAAAGAGAAAAACAAGAAGAAGAGGAAGAAGAAGCTGTTTTAGCTTAACATTTTTCTAAAGCATATTTTAAAAGTCCGAAGTTACCGCTTCGGACTTTTTTTGTTTAAAACTGCTGTAATACCAATTTAATTTTTCAATTTCATTGCGACATTAGAATGTTAAATTGGTATAATATGGTTGTTCCCCAATTCGTGCCTCTTGGGTCGTGCTATCCATTTCAATCTTTATTCCCTTTACTCAAATTTTAGATGTATTATAAAGAGCTTCTAAGGGCGCTTTTATAATACAGTAAAATTAAATAGCTAAGTAAAAAAGTATTTCCATTGCTATCACTAACAAAAAAATATTTAGAATATTAAATTGGTGTAATCTCTAAAAGCGTAGCTGTCTTACCTCTTTTATTTAACTTTTATATAAATAACGCTACAAATTTTATTACCTTCCCTTTTTAAAATAATCGAAAAATAAAATCATGTCAAAAATATTAATTATAGAAGATGAAGCTACAATACGAAGAGTATTGGTGAAAATTTTATCTGAAGAAAGTAAAACCTATCAATTGGAAGAAGCAGAAGATGGTTTGAAAGGATTAGAAATGATTAAAAAAACCGACTATGATTTAGTAATTTGTGATATCAAAATGCCAAAAATGGACGGCGTAGAAGTATTAGAAGCTACAAAAAAAATAAAACCCGAAACCACCGTAGTTATGATATCTGGTCATGGTGATTTAGATACCGCAGTGCAAACGATGCGTTTAGGAGCTTTTGATTACATATCAAAACCACCAGATTTAAACCGTTTATTAAACACCGTACGTAATGCTTTAGATAAAACCGAATTGGTGGTAGAAGTAAAACGCCTCAAGAAAAAAGTATCCAAAAAATACGAAATGATAGGTGAAAGTGATGCCATTAACCATATAAAAGAAATGGTTGATAAAGTAGCACCAACAGATGCGCGTGTATTTATAACAGGTCCTAACGGTACAGGTAAAGAATTGGTAGCACATTGGATACATGAAAAAAGTAAACGCTCAAAAGGTCCTATGATTGAGGTAAACTGTGCAGCAATACCGTCTGAATTGATAGAAAGTGAATTGTTTGGGCACGTAAAAGGAGCCTTTACGTCTGCCAATAAAGACCGTGCGGGAAAGTTTGAAGCCGCCAATGGAGGTACTATTTTTTTAGATGAAATAGGAGATATGAGCTTACCCGCACAAGCAAAAGTATTACGAGCCTTACAAGAAAGTAAAGTACAACGCGTGGGGAGTGATAAAGATATAAAAGTAGATGTACGTGTAGTTGCAGCAACCAATAAAAACTTAAAAAAGGAAATTGCAGCTGGTAATTTTAGAGAAGATTTATACCATCGTTTAGCCGTAATATTAATAAAAGTACCTGCTTTAAATGATAGGCGAGATGATATACCGTTATTAATTACTCATTTTACCAAAAAAATAGCAAAAGATCAAGGAATGCCTGTAAAATCATTTTCTAAAAAAGCCATAAAAATGCTGCAAGAATATGATTGGACGGGTAACATACGAGAGCTACGCAATGTAATAGAACGCTTAATTATATTAGGCGAGCAAGAAATATC
>CAZSQD010000040.1:0-13328 GCA_964608925.1 uncultured Kordia sp. | reverse complement strand
TAAAGTTTAGTATATCTTGTCCTGAAAATTGTTCCATAGCTCTTTCTTTTAAAGAGGTAAATATACAGATACTAAGTGACTAACTCAATAAAATTATTTTATCAATAACACTAAAGACAAAATTACTGACATTAAAATTGATTTTGATAATGGTAATGGATTTCAAAAAGTAGCATTTAACACCCCTACTGTTATTAAATACACCAATAAAGGATTAAAGCAATTAACGTTTCAAATAAACTTTACTAACGGAACCACCATAGAAAGAAAATCTACTTTAAATATTGAATACTCAAAAGCAGATACAAAGAAAATTTTAGCCATTAACGCTACAGAAGTAACTTCATCTATTACTGCAGACTTATCAATGTATAGCGGAACAACTAGCTTTGCTGGTTTAGCAGAATACGAAATATTTTTAGGAGCCGATAATGTATTAGACAAACCAATATTTGTAATTGATGGTTTTGACCCTGGTGACGGTAGAGATATTGCTGCGGTTTACAATTTATTAAGTTATGATGATAACGGAACTACATTAAATTTAGCGGATCGCATTCGTGCAGATGAAGATTTTGATGTTGTAATTGTAAACTTACCGCAATACTTTAGGTTAGCTGACAATTCACTACAATCTATGGCAAATTCTACTGATGTAAATGCCGATGGAATTATTGATGAAGGCGATTATTCTGGAAGTACTTTAATTGATGGTGGCGCCGATTTTATTGAACGTAATGCAATGATACTTGCTGAAATAATCACTCTAATTAACACACAAAAAGTTGGAACCGAACAAAATGTTGTTATTGGACCAAGTATGGGGGGCTTAATTAGCAGGTATGCACTTAATTACATGGAGGCAAATACACTTAACCATGATACTCGTTTATGGATTTCTTTTGATTCACCCCACCGTGGTGCAAATGTGCCGATTGGACTTCAGCATCTTTTCAATTCACTAGCGTATGGAGTCGGGATTGCTAACCAAGATTCCCTTAGACCAATTGTTGATAGTTTATCAAAATCTGCTGCTGCACGTCAAATGCTAACAGATCACTTTGAAGCACACTTAGGAGCTGGAGAGGTTTCTGATTTTGATGACAGTCTTTTACTACCTGTTGCGCACCCATACCACAATACATTTTATACCAAAATAAATGCACTAACTACCTCTGGTTATCCAGAAACAACAAGAAATACTGCAATTATTAACGGTAACGGCATTGGAACCCCGTACCCACATAAAAACGGAACAGATGTACTTCCTGGTGAAAAAATATTACACGTATTTATTGACGGAGGATTTTTCGGAACAGACATCACCTTAGATACCTGGTTTTCCCCTCTTTCTGGACAAATAAGCTCACCATATATTGATGAAATTTTCATTGACATACCTGGACCATTTAACATCTATAGAGATGACAATGTTCAAGCTGAAGCGTATACTGATGGTATTGATGCTGCAATGGGTGGTTTGTTTGACCTTGTTGCACTAGAAGCAAGTATGGGAACAGGAAACGCTACTATAACTGCTTTTTTTGCTGGATTGAACATTAATGGATTTAACTTTATACCAGCAGTTAGTGCTTTAGCACTAAATGACACCAACCTAAACTGGTTTGAAAACATTAATTTAGGAACTCTAGATACTCCTTGGGATAATAACCCAACCGCCACAAGTACTCAAACCCCTTTTAAAAACTGGTTTATGCCAGATGATAATGAAAATCACGTAACATTAACCACTGCAAACGTAGATTTTGCTTGGTTAGAAATTGTAGAGCCTACAGTTTTAGCAATTGATAAAAACCAACTAAAAAATAATAGTATTGTATTGGTGAAAAATCCTACAAAAAACAATATTACACTACAAAGTACCCTACAAACAGGTATAGATTTACAAATTAGCCTGTATGATTTGAGTGGAAAAAAAGTATATGATATTTTAGAAAAATCTAAAAACTACATTCACATTACTACAAATGGAGCTAATGGTTTCTATTTATTAACAATTCAAGATAAAAACCAGAATGGATTATTAAATACTAAAGTTCAAATTTTAAATTAGATTAAGATTACTATAAAACTAAAGTCCTCAATTACAAAATGTATAATTGAGGACTTTAGTTTTGCAGTCACTTTAAGGCTATCGTCCTACGATTAATTCATATCAAAGCGAAGACCTACTGAAAAATTATGCTGTTCTGGGTTTGGAGCCGCAAATAATGCATTTAAATCATACTTACCGTATAAACCAATACTACCCCAAGATACATAACTACTTACTCCGTATACAAAATCATTAGCGTTATAGTCATTTTTTATTTTATCTCTATTTCTATCCCCATCAATTTTGTAGCGCAATTTTTGTTTGGCTCCAATACGTAACCCCGCATAACCACCTATGCCTATCTTAAATTTTCTAACTGTATTGTATCTAAAATAATGTTCACGTTCAATTTTTTTTGAAGGTCCAATTTCAAAATGAACTGGCACTACCAAATTGGTGAATCTAATTTTAGATTTTTTTAAATCATACGGAAATGTTTCTAAAGTAGTTATGTTTCCGTTTTCTACAAAGTATTTATTATCTTTTGGCTTTAAACTATTGTACTGCAATGACACCCCGTATTTTATACGCAACCAATTACTTTCTTTAAATACACGTGTTTTCCAGTTCCAACCAATTTCGGCAAAACGAGACCCTCCCGGTTTGTATGGTGACTTCCCACTCCCCTCTTGTGTTGTATTATTAAAACCAACCGCAAAAGTTAAATAAGAGTACGTACGTCTATCATATTTTCTTATAGAATCTTTACCTAAAATAATACGAACATCATCTGTTTTTATACCTAAAAATCCTTTATTTGTAGCATTATTTCTGCCCAAAATAATTTTCACATCATCTACCTCTACCTTAATACCTGAAATATCATCTTGATTTTTAATTTTAGAAATTTCCTGTTTAATTTTATGTACATATTTTTCTGCTATTATTTTCTTTTCTTTTTTGGCACTCTCTGCACTAATTAGCTTTTTATCCAACTTTTCATTAACCGCTTCAACTTCAATTTTCATAGCTTCTTTTTGATTTTTCACAATCAAAGCTATCTTTTCTTTTACCGTTATTTTTTTAACTTTTTGCTCTTGTCCCTGCATTTGAAATGCAATAAGTAGCGTGATGAGCACTACTGTTTTTTTTGTAATTGTTAACATACTATTCATTTTTTGATTTATTTTATTTATTTCTATTGATTACTGCGGTACGCGTATTTTTTAAGCCTTTTTTAAGCTTCCCAAATATTTTATTTTTAAAACTTAAATCTAACTCTTGTTCTACACTGGTTAATAATGCGTTTGCGCTGGTCGCTAAACTAGCGTCAATTATTTCTTTTTGGGGTTGTTCCAACTTATTATTCGTAAAAGCAACTGCCAATAAAGCATCCACCTCATCATTTAGTTGTTTATTATTACCTAAATAGCCTGAAACAGCTATCACCTCTTCTTCCTTTTTATTAAGTAACCCTAAATTTACTACACGTTTATCTTGAATTAAATTAACCTTTTCAATTTTAATAGTTTTTTCCACCAACATTTGATTGCTTTTAATTGGTTCATTTTTTCCAAGATGCTTTTTAAAAGTATCCTTAATTTTTGTTTGAGCAGCATCCAACACTAACTCGTTACTGCTTTTATGTTCAACAGGTGTGTCAACTAGTTTTTGTGGTAATACAACTTCTGTTCCTTGATTTATAAAAAAGAAAAAACCTAACATAAAAATTACACTTGCAGCTACTACATATTTTAAATAGCCTGTTTTTTTTATTTGTTTTTCATCTTCTTCTAAAAGCATTTCCAACCTATTCCAAGTGTTTTCTTTTGGTGATATTATACGTTGCTCTAACTTTTTTTTGATGTTATAATCTAATTTATTGTGTTCCATTATTATTTGTATTAAGTGAAACTATTTTTTGTTGTAACATTTTACGCGCTTTAAATAATTGCGATTTTGAGGTGCTTATTGATATCTTTAACTTCTCAGAAATTTCTTTATGTAAATACCCTTCAACTGCAAACAATATAAAAACCATTTTATACCCATTTGGTAATTGATTAATTAGCATTTGTATTTCTTCTGTATTATATTGATGTGTTATGGTGTCTATTGTAGTATCTATAACTGTATCAAAAGTATCCGAAATTGCTACTTGTTTCTTTTTTCTGAAGAAAGAAATACACTCATTTACCATTATTTTACGCAACCATCCTTCAAAATTATTGGCACTAGAATAGGTTTTTAAACTTTTAAATGCTTTAAAAAAACCCATCATCATAATATCTTCTGCTTCATGAACATCTTTTACATAATACCTACACACGCTTCCCATTTTTGGGGCGTATTTTTCATATAACTCACGTTGTGCATTTCTATTATTTGCACAAGCTTGCTTTATTAGTTTTTTTTCTGATTTATGTAGTTGTATGACTTTCACTTAACGTGTTTGTTTTTCACCTTCTATATATAAAGACGCAAAAAGAATGCAAAAGGTTGCCTGCTATATCAATTATTTTCATATTAATTGACTAAAACAACTTTAACCACTATAAACAAAGGGATTTTATTGTTTCATTTCTTTAGGAAAAGAATGACTTTCTTGAGTTATTTCTGTTTTTGGAGACGGCAACAACCAATCACTATGTTTTAAAGAACTCCAAGTTACTGATGCTAAATCAATTTTTGGATTTACAAACGGTTGATATTTTTTACCATTTACACTAATTTTACTATGTAGTGCATATACTTCTATTTCTTTACCTTCTTTTTTATATTGTGCTTTTAAACGTTGTACAAATTGCCAAATAACATCTGGTTTTGTACTTAACATATTTGCTTGTTTAGCGCTTACCATTTTACGATAATCAATAATTTCTGACTTTCCTGTTGCTTTATCAATCACCTTATAGCTGATTACTCCACTTTTTGTACGCAACATCATTCGCCAACTTAAACGGTGTCCTTCTTCCGTCCACAACACATCATCTTGTATAAACCAATGACGCAAAGGCAATGCAATTTGAATGACAAAAAAGAGTAATACGCCATACTTTATAATGTTTATATTTTTTGGCAACTCAATTTTATTATCCACATATAACGCTTTCTTTTTCAAGAAGATGTTTCTAATCGTTTTCGCATCAAAAAAGAACAAACAAAAAGCTAAGGATAAGAATGGAAAAATACCCACCTGAAATACAATTGAATTAAATAAATGAAAAAATATTGCTAAACCAAAAGCTATTTTACGTGTGGGTTTATATAATAACGCGGGCACTATTAATGCATCAAAAACAATCCCTAAATATGATAATACATAATGTACCCATCGTTCTTGTAAAACATCTCCAATTAAAAAATAATGCTTCTTCGCCAACATAAATTGCTGTACGGGTATGGCATGTAACCAATCGGCATATACTTTATTGATTGCTCCAAAAATATATGCAATGGTCATTAAACCAATAACTAACCATTTTTGCCAGTTGTACATTTTTACTGACTTAATTTTTGGGTTTTGTAAAACATCTACAGATAAATACGTGTTTGCAGGAACCAATACCATTACAAAAGAAAGTACCATTAGCAAATAATAATGATTGTTATAAGATGCCTTTTGCATGAAATACACTCCTGCCCAAAGTATAGCAAACCCCAACATACTCCAACGGTATTTGTAGCCAATCATTACTAAAAAACCGAATAATCCCATTATTGCAAAATAATAGTACATACCATTACCAGGTAAGGGTTGCAACCATTCAAAACCTATAAATGAAAAGGTAAATTCAGGAGCTACTAGTATACGTTTAACCCAACCTGTAAAGATTGCTCCTACAGATTCTAAAAAAATCAACAACCCAAAAAACACTCGAAACACTATGAGTGCCGAATTATCAATTTGTTTAAATAAAAAGTTATTTATAATTTTCAAAATACGTTAATGCTTGTTGTTTATCTTGTTGTAATTGTTGTTGTAATTCTGTTACTGATTTAAATTTTTGCTCATCTCGCATACGTTTTAATACGGTAACTTCTATTTTTTGATTATAAATATCGGTATTAAAATTAAATAAATTAATTTCTATCGTTCTTTTATTTCCGTTTACGGTTGGGTTTGTGCCAATATTCATCATCCCATTTACCGTTTTACCCAACACTTTTGCTGTAGCAATATACACTCCGTTTTTAGGTATAATTTTATAATCTTCTACTATTTGAATATTTGCAGTAGGGTAATTTATGGTTTTACCAATACCTTTCCCTTTTACAACCTTACCATTTAGCTGAAATGGTATTCCTAAATATTGATTGGCAATTTGCAAATTACCTTCTAAAATTGCATTTCGTATTTTGGTAGAACTTACGGATACTTCTTGTATTTCTTGTGCCGAAATTTCTTCCACTTCAAATCCAAATTGTTTTCCAAATTGTTTTAAATCGGCTATTGTTGCGGTTCTATTTTTACCAAAACGATGGTCATAACCAATAATAATATGCTTGATATTTAATTGTTTTACCAAAACATCTTGTACAAATTCCGCGGCAGTTAAGCGAGAGAAGTTTTTTGTAAACTGCTGAACAATAAGGTGTGTTAAATTGGTGTGTGATAAAATTTTAATTCGCTCATCAATAGTATGTATTAATTTAATAGTACTCTCTTTTTGCAATACCATACGTGGGTGCGGAAAAAAAGTAAGTACTATTGAGTCTAATTTTTTTGTTTGTGCAACCTCAATAACCCGATTTACAATTTTTTGATGCCCTATATGAAAACCATCAAAAGTACCAATGGTTAAAACGGTTCCGTTAGGGGATGAAAATTCAGATATGGAAGTATGTGTTTTCACAGTTTTATTTTCCGTTAAAAGTATTCATGGTATTTTTTACTCCTGCCAAACCAAATGATTTTATAATTTCCAATGCTTTATCTAAACGTTCTGGCAAGTTTTTATTTTCTTCGGAGGTCCATTTACCCAATACATAATCTACTTGACGTCCTTTTGAAAATTCGTCACTAATTCCGAATCTAAAACGGCTATATGTACCCGTTTGTAATACATTTTGAGTATCTTTTAATCCGTTATGCCCACCTGCACTACCTTTTACTTTAATACGAAATGTGCCAAAAGGCAAATTTAAATCGTCCGTAATTACCAATAAGTTTTCTAACGGAATGTTTTCTTTTGTCATCCAATATTTTATGGCCTTACCGCTCAAATTCATATAAGTGGATGGTTTCAATAACAAAAAAGTACGCCCTTTCAATTTATAGGTAGCTACGTCTCCTAATTTTTGGGTTTCAAAAGTTATATTTTCTGTTGCTGCTAAATGGTTTAATACTTTAAAACCAATATTATGGCGTGTATTTACATAATCGGCTCCAATATTACCCAAACCAACAATTAAGAATTTTTTCATAGGATTTTGTTCTTCTAATTTGAAGTTTTCTTTTTCACTAAATAAGTTTCGCAACCATTTACACATAGTATATTTTTAAAACTGATGTAAAAATAAAAAAAGCATTCAACAAATTGCTGAATGCTTTACTTTATTTATTGTGGAGTAATACTCCAAAAGCGTTTTGCGTTGTACTATTAAATTACTCTGCTGCTGCTTCAGCACCTTCTTCAGTAGTTGCTTCAGCACCTTCTTCAGTTTCATCTTCAACAATTGCTGCACGAGACATTTTAACTTGTGCTACAACCGTATTCTCTGGATGTGCAAATGAATAATCATCATTTGCTAAAGCAGTAACATATAATTTATTACCAATTTTTAAGCTAGAAATATCTGCTGTAATAAAATCTGGCAACTTACTTGGTAACGCTTTAACTTTTAACCTACGGTTAGTTTTACGTAAAGATCCACCTGCCATTACACCTGGTGCACTACCTGTAAAGTGTACTGGAATAGTCATAGTAACTTCTTTATCTTCAGATATTTGATAAAAATCAACATGTAATATTCTATCGGTTACTGGGTGAAATTGAATATCTTGTAAGATTGCGTTAATTGTTGTACCGTTATCTAATGTAATCACAACTGTGTGCGCATTAGGAGTGTAAACTAATTTTGAAAATGCTAATTCTGCTGCTGCAAAATGTACTGCCTTATCTCCTCCGTATACTACGCAAGGAACCTGACCAGCATTACGTAAGGCTTTAGTTGATACTTTACCTACGCTTTCTCTTTGAGATCCGTTAATTGTAATTGATTTCATTATATTTTTTATTTAAATTATTCCTTTATTTTTAAAGGACTGCAAATGTAGTGTATTTATTGTGTTTTGCAAAAGAGATATATTAAAATATTGCTCTTTTTTGCGGTAGCGGTAGGAAGGAAATACTTTTTGAAGCAATTGTATGGATAACGTTACCCCCAACTTTTAGTGTTGGGGTAACGCCACCTTTATAAATTACAAAATAAATTGCTCACTTATGGATTTGTTTTCATGTATACTTTTCATTACTGTTGCAAATAATGCGGCGCAAGAAACCACTTTTATTTTTTTACTTTCTTGTGTTAACGGTATAGAATCTGTTACAATTAATTCTTCTAATTTTGAGTTTTCTATGCGGTTATACGCATCACCAGAAAGGATGGCATGAGTACAAATTGCACGCACACTTTTTGCGCCTCTTTCTATCATCATATCAGCTGCTTTTGACAGTGTACCTGCGGTATCTACCATATCATCTACCAATACTACATTTTTACCTGTTACATCACCAATTAACTCCATGTGTGATATTACGTTTGCTTTTGCGCGTTGTTTGTAACAAATAACCACATCACTTTTCATTGCTTTCGCATAGGCGTAAGCTCTTTTTGACCCTCCCATATCTGGAGAGGCTATGGTTAAATCATCTAATTTTAAAGCTTTTAAATGTGGTAAAAACAGGGTAGAGGCAAATAAATGATCTACTGGTTTTTCAAAAAATCCTTGAATTTGATCCGCGTGTAAATCCATGGTAATAATACGTGTTGCTCCTGCTGTTTCTAACAAATTAGCTACTAGTTTTGCAGCAATTGGCACACGTGGTTTATCCTTCCGGTCTTGACGTGCCCAACCAAAATAAGGCAATACTGCGGTAATATGACGTGCAGATGAGCGTTTTGCCGCATCTAACATCAATAGCATTTCCATTAAATTTTTAGTACTTGGGTTGGTAGAACCTATAATAAATACTCTACGCCCTCTTACGGATTCCTCAAAAGAAGGTTGAAACTCTCCATCACTATACGTTGATGTGATTACGTTTCCTAATTTTACTCCAAAATTTTTAGCAATATCTGCTGCTATAGTTTGACTTTGCGAACAAGCGAAAATTTTTGGCTCTAATACTGTTTGTGGCATACTATTTTTTAGTTGTGTGTTGATGTTGCAAATTTAAAAATTTAAATGAGATTTTCTTATTAAATACCAATGCTATTATTAACTTTTGTTGTTAATAATTATTTTTTATTCAATTGCGGACTTAACGATTTTTTTTATAAAATTACTAAATGGAGCAACTTCTACCTATTTTATTGAAGTAATAAATTATTTTAATGTTCTGTTCATTTTTTTCTTGATAAAAAAACGAACCAAAAAAATCAAGTCAAACAATAAGAAATTACTAAAGCATCATTCGTTCCCGAATCTACATGCGTTATGCTATCGCATCGCACTTCCGATTCTTCACTCACTATTTCTAAGTCTGACAGCTTGTATTCCATACTAAGAATAAAAAATTAAGACAGTGTTGGTGTTTTAGTGTTTTATATTTTTTAACTCGGATAAAACTTTTATTAACATCTCATTGGTAAAATCTAAATGTGTTACCATTCGTAATTTTCCTTGTCCCATATTTGATATGAAAATATTTTTAGCATTTAGTTTTTCAATAAACTGATTTTCATTGATAGCTTCTTTTAAATTAAAAATAACAATATTGGTTTCTACGGGCTCTACAAATGCTACATAGGTTGCGTTTTGCAATACACTTTCTATTGCTGTTGCTTTTTGATGGTCCTCTTTTAAACATTCCACGTGATTGTCTAGCGCATAAATTCCTGCCGCTGCTAAATATCCTGCTTGTCGCATAGCACCTCCAAACAACTTCCGAATGCTCAATGCTTTTTTTATTGACACTTTGCTTCCTAACAAAACAGATCCAACAGGTGCTCCTAATCCTTTAGACAAACAAATAGATATCGTATCAAACAACTCTCCGTATTGTTTTGGACTTTCATTTTTAGCCACTAAAGCGTTAAACAAACGTGCACCATCTAAATGAAATTTTAAATCATTATCTACACAAACTTGTTTTATTTTTTTAAATTCTTCAATATCCCAACACGCTCCTCCTCCTTTATTGGTTGTGTTTTCCACACTTATTAAAGTTGTTGTTGCCACGTGTATATTATTAGCATCATTAATATAACCATTTAACTGAGATGCTTTAAACATTCCTCTATCACCATCAAGCAACAAACAGGAAACTCCCGAATTTGCTGCAACTCCACCCCCTTCAAAATTATACACATGCGCCCATTTATCACAAATTAGTTGTTCTCCAGGATTAGTATGTAATTTTATTGCCGCTTGATTTGCCATAGTCCCTGACGGAAAAAACAACGCATCCTCCATACCAAATAATGTTGCTAATTTAGTTTGTAATGCATTTACCGTTGGATCGTCTTGAAAAACATCATCGCCTACTTTTGCATTTAACATTGCCTCCAACATTTGTGGTGTGGGTTTGGTTACAGTATCACTTATTAAATTTATTTTCATGATTGGTTAGTTTAAGTTCTCGATACTAATTATAGTATTTACCAATACTATAATTCACTCGAACAGACGTATTTGATAGATTTTTTTAGACTATCGCTCCGCTATTAAAAAAGCCTCAAAATGATTATCATTTTTGAGGCTTTTGTTTTTTTACATTTTGGTTAACCAGTTACGGATACCAACTTCTTGTTCTATTTTTGCTTTTAAGTCGGTTATTAAAACACGTTCTTGTTGCATAGTATCTCTATGACGTATGGTTACCATATTGTCATTTAATGAATCATGATCAACCGTTATACAAAACGGTGTTCCGTTAGCATCTTGACGACGATAACGTTTACCTACCGCATCTTTTTCATCATAAACTACGTTGAAGTCCCACTTTAAATCATTGATGATTTGTTTAGCTACTTCTGGTAATCCATCTTTTTTAACTAATGGAAAAACAGCTGCTTTTACGGGGGCTAATACTGCTGGCAATTTTAATACGACTCTTGATGTTCCGTTTTCTAATTCTTCCGTTTGTAAACTGTTTGAAAAAACTGCTAAAAACATACGATCTAAACCGATTGAGGTTTCTACAACGTACGGCACGTAGCTTTCGTTAATTTCTGGATCAAAATATTGCAATTTTTTACCGGAATGTTTTTCGTGGGCTTTTAAATCAAAGTCGGTGCGAGAATGTATTCCTTCTAACTCTTTAAAACCAAATGGGAATTTAAACTCAATGTCAGCAGCATTATCAGCGTAATGTGCCATTTTTTCGTGGTCATGAAAACGATAGTTCTCCGCCCCTAAACCTAATGATAAATGCCATTTTAAACGGGTTTCTTTCCATTTTTCATACCATTCCTTT
This sequence comes from uncultured Kordia sp., assembly GCA_964608925.1. Lineage (GTDB taxonomy): Bacteria > Bacteroidota > Bacteroidia > Flavobacteriales > Flavobacteriaceae. Next base: position 1,628 of record CAZSQD010000040.1, on the reverse strand, counting down.
TGCGTACCAGGACGCACGAAAAACTGCATTTCCATTTGTTCAAACTCACGCATTCTAAAAATAAACTGACGCGCCACTATTTCATTTCTAAAGGCTTTACCTGTTTGAGCAATACCAAACGGTATTTTCATACGTCCCGTTTTTTGCACATTACTAAAGTTTACAAATATACCTTGTGCGGTTTCTGGGCGTAAATATAAATCCATTGCCGTTTCGGCACTGGCTCCTAATTTAGTACCAAACATCAAATTAAATTGCCTAACGTCTGTCCAGTTTTTAGAACCTGATACTGGGCAAGCAATACCCAACTCTTCAATAAATTCTTTTACTTCGGTTAGTTTTTCTTCTTCTAAAAGTTTTCCTAATTTATCTAAAATAGCTTGTTTTTCAGCCCTGTATTTTAATACTTTAGGGTTTGTGCTTACAAACTCTTCTAAATTAAATGCTTCACCAAAACGTTTTTGTGCTTTTTTAATTTCTTTTTGTGCTTTGGTTTCTAATTTTTCAGCAAAATCTTCTACCAATACATCGGCTCTATATCTTTTTTTAGAATCTTTATTATCTATTAACGGATCATTAAAAGCATCTACATGCCCTGAAGCTTTCCAAATAGTAGGGTGCATAAATATTGCTGAATCAATACCCACAATATTATCATGTAACTGCACCATTGATTTCCACCAATAATCTCTAATGTTCTTTTTTAACTCTACTCCGTTTTGAGCATAATCATATACTGCACTTAAACCGTCATAAATTTCGGAAGATTGAAATATATAACCGTACTCTTTTGCATGCCCAATTACTTGCTTAAATTTGTCTTCTTGTTTTGCCATAGCGCAAAAATAGTAAAAGTTAGCAAATTATAGATGTTTAAAAAGACAAAAGACCGTTGCACTAAAAGATGTAAGAAATAAGAGTTTGTCATCTTAGTAAAAAATATCACTTCCTTTTTAAGATTTCTCTAAACTGATAAAAGAAACACTTTAACAATTGTAAACCTTCAACTATAACCGCTACGGTTGCTAACATTTCTTTTTTGAATACTAACTCTTTTTTATACGTTGTAATAATGTATTGTTGTAGGCTTTCCTTAATTAGAAATACCTAATGAATAAAATTATCCCAAAACTCTTTATGATAAGCTGCGTTTTTAAACTTTTCTTTATCAACTTCTTCTTTATATTTAATAGGTGTCACTTTTTCTGTATTAATATTATACCATTTTGATTTAATGGTTTCTGAATAATGATGACTTATATTCTCTTTACTTAAAAGAACTCCAGAAGCCGTTAATAATGAGCTAACTCTGTAATACAATCCGTCTTTTTGTTTAGCATAATTAGTAATTCTTGTTTCTTGCTTTTTATCAATTTCCTTGTGTTTTTTTGGTACGTAACGTAACCCAAAATTTGTTTTATAGCTATCAGGATATTTTGTTATTTCCCAATTTTCTATAGCTTTTACAAGGGCATAATTATTTTTAGTTATATATAGTGTACCTGTATAAATACAAGGATAATTTTTATACGTATACACCCAATGATTCCTATTTACAGAAAAGTTTATCACATAATGCTCCATTCAGTAACTTAACGCAACAAATCTAAAATATTAGATTTGTAAAA